>DVGE01000011.1 GCA_018712885.1 Candidatus Pullichristensenella stercoripullorum
CCCCTTCGCGCAATTTGCGCAGGGCGACGATGTAGCGCCCGTCGTCGTCGTTGTAGCTGCACGTCACCAGCGTCAAAAGTTGGTCGCCGTACTCCACCTCCACGGGCACGTCGAATACCGAGCGGCCGCGCAGTTTGAGCACGAACAGCTCGAACGACGTTTCATCAAAGACGATCTGGCGCACGTCGAAGTAATGCGCGTCGTCCTCATCCATGGAGGCCTCGAACATGGCGAAAGGCACGTAGAGGGCGTTTTTGTAGAGCGTGTCAAAGCGCACCACGGCGTTTTCCAGCAAAAACTCCCGCTCGCCAAAGGAAGACAATTCCCCGAACATGGTGCCGTTGCGCATGTTGTGGCCGTAAACGATGAGGTTCTCGTCGCTCAAACGGTTGGCGCCGTCCAGGAACAGCGCCCCTTCGCGCGCCTCCTCTCCGGAATAGGCATGGGTGAGGTAGTATTCGTTGTCATTTTCGCGCTGCACCACGGGCAGATCGACGGTATTTCCGATCATCAGGTAGCCCACTGTGTCCGGGTTGTAGCGCAGAAGCTCGGCGAAGCTCTCCTGCGGCGGCGGCTCCGTGGGCAGGGAAAGGACGATGGTATTTTCGTTCGGCGTCGGCAGCGGTTCGTCCATCACCTGCGGCTCCGGCGTGGGGGAGGGCGTCGTCGTGGGCGATGGAGAGGGCGTCGCCGTGGGCGTGGGGGAGGCGGCGGGGGTCGCTGTCGGCGCCGGAGAAGCCGTTGGCGTCGGGGTCGCCGTAGCCGTCGGTGGCGCGATGGGCGCTTCCGTTTTCAGCGGCGCAGGGGAATACATGGCGCGATATGCCTCGCCCTCACGCCGCACACGCCCCTGGTCGATGTAATAACTGGCCACGTAAGCGGCGCAGGCGAGTATGATGAGCGCGCAGGCCAGGCAGAACAGCTGATGCCGCCGGGCGCGCGGGGAATGGTCGCCCCACATCAGGAGCGCCTTGAGGCGTTTGCGCATGCCGTGTCCTCCAATTCGTTTTCGTTCCTCTATTATAAGCCCTGCGCGCCGGGATTGCAAGCGGCGGCGCGCGCATACCGCCCTGCCCGGCCTCATATGCTCAAAACAGCAAATCATGGTGGGAGGCGCGTTCCATGGATCAAAGCACATTGTATCGGGACATCGCCGGTCGATGCGAGGGAGATATCTACCTGGGCGTCGTCGGCCCCGTGCGCACCGGCAAGTCGACGTTCATCAAGCGCTTCATGGAGCTGCTTGTGCTTCCGAACCTGACCGGCGAGCATCGCCGCGAGCGGGCGCAGGACGAACTGCCCCAGAGCGGCGCGGGCCGGACGATCATGACCACCCAGCCGAAATTCGTGCCCAACGAGGCTGTGGAGATACAGCTGCGCGACGAGGCCAACTTCCGCGTGCGGCTGGTGGACTGCGTGGGCTACCTCATCGACGGCGTTTTGGGCCTGGACGAGGAGGGGCAGACGCGCATGGTGCGCACGCCCTGGTTCGACCACGACATCCCCTTTGAGCAGGCGGCGGAGATCGGCACCCGCAAGGTCATCCGCGAACATTCCACCATCGGCGTGGTGGTGCTCACCGACGGCAGCATCACCGACATCCCGCGCTCAGCCTACGTTGAGGCAGAGGAGCGCGTCATCGGGGAATTGAAGGCGCTGGAAAAGCCCTTTGTGGTGCTGCTCAACTCCACCCATCCGCAGCAGGCCGACACCCGCCGCCTGCGCGAGAGCCTGGAAAAGCAGTACGGCGTGCCGGTGATGGCCGTGGACGCGCTCAACATGCGCGAAGAGGATATAAACGCCCTGCTGGAAAGCGTACTGTTCGAATTCCCGCTCACCGAGGTGCGCATCTCCGCCCCGGCGTGGCTGACGTCGCTGGACGCGGGCCACTGGCTGGCCGGCGCGGTGCTGGACGCGGTGCGCGCGGCGGCGGGGGAGATGCGCCGCGTGCGCGACCACGCCCTGCTCGGCGCGGCCCTGCGCGCCCTCGACTACACGGAGGACGCCGCCGTCACCGACATCCGCCTCAATGAGGGCGCCGTCGATTACCGCCTCGCCCTGCGCGACGGCCTGTTCTATCAGGTGCTCGGCGAAGCCTGCGGGCAGGAGATCAAGGACGAGGAACACCTCTTCGAGCTGATGAAGGTGCTGGTCAAGGCCAAGCGCGAATACGACCGCGTGGCCGGGGCGCTGGAGAGCGTGCGCTCCACCGGCTACGGGCTGGTCACGCCCTCCATGGAGGAACTGACGCTCGAGGAGCCGGAGATCGTCCGCCAGGGCTCGCGCTTCGGCGTGCGCCTCAAAGCCAGCGCGCCCTCGCTGCACATGATCCGCGTGGACATAGACACCGAGGTCAACCCCATCGTCGGCACGGAGAAGCAGTCCGAGGAGCTGGTCAAATACCTCCTGAGCGGCTTCGAGAACGACCGCGCCGGCATCTGGGATACGGAGATCTTCGGCAAATCCCTCAGCGATCTGGTGCGCGAAGGGCTGGCCAGCAAGCTCACGCGCATGCCCGAGGATGTGCGCATGAAGTTGCAGGAAGCGCTGAAAAAGATCATCAACGAGGGCACGGGCGGCATGATCTGCATCCTGCTCTAAGCCCCAAGATCGTGCTCCCGCCGCGCGCGGGAGCGCTTTTGTATGCCCTTTTTATCGCAAAGGTTGCGCGCGGGGGCGTTTTGATGTATAATATACGCAAAGCTCCAAGAAGGAGGAATACGGCATGAAACTCATCATCGCCATCGTACAGGATGAAGATTCCGCCCGCCTGGTGCGCGGGCTGATGGACGGAGGCTATGGCGTGACCAAGCTGGCCACCACCGGCGGCTTCTTGCGCTCCGGCAATACCACGCTGCTGGTCGGCGTCGAGGACGAGCGCTTCGGCGGCGCCATGGAAGTGATCGAAAAGGTCTGCAAGAGCAGAAAGCAGATCGCCACCTCGCCCTCGCCGATGTCCGGCGCCACGGGCGTGTACGTGCCCTACCCGATCGAGGTCGTGGTCGGCGGCGCGACGGTGTTCGTCCTCAACGTGGAAAAGTTCGTCAAGATCTGAACGGAAACGGCGGGGGACGGCTGTCCTCCGCCGCTTTCGGGTCTTTGCGCGCTGGAAAGGCATTTGACGCGGTTTGGAAGTCCAGGGATTTGAGGGCCACGGCCCGGAGATCGAACATCTTTTGCGTTCGGCGCGTGCCGGGCGCCTTGTGCATGCCTATCTTTTCTGCGGGGCGCGCGGCTGCGGCAAAACGACGCTGGCGCGCTTGCTCGCGCAGGCGCTCTTTTGCGGGGCGGGGGAAGCGGAACGTCCCTGCGGCCATTGCCCCGCCTGCAAGCGCTTTTTGAGCGGCAACCATCCCGACGCGCGCACCGTCGCGCCCAAGGGCCGCTCCATCGGCGTGGACGACGTGCGCGAGCTCATCGACTACCTTTCGCGCCGCCCCTACGAGGGCGGCTGGCACGTCGCCATCCTGGAGCGGGCGGAGAAGATGACGCCCAGCGCGCAAAACGCCCTGCTCAAAACGCTGGAGAACCCGCCCGAGGACACGGTGTTTTTCCTGCTCACGGAAACGCCGGGAGCGCTTTTGTCCACGGTGCGCTCGCGCGCGCGCCTCGTGCGCGTGTCGCCGCTCACGCGCGAAGCCTGCGCCGAAGCGCTCGTCCGGCGCGGCGTGGAGGCAAAGCGGGCCGCGCGTCTTGCCGGCCTTGCCCACGGCTCGGTGGGCCGGGCGCTGGAATTGGGGTCGGACGCGGGCTTCGAAGCGCTGCTCGCCCGTTCGCTCACGTCTCTCGCGGCCCTGAAAGATCCCGCGTCCGTGGCGGAGGCCGCCGCGCCCTTTTACGAGGAACGCGAGCGGCAGGAAGACCTGCTGGAGATATTTGAGATCATCGGCCGCGACCGCATGGCGCTGGAAAACGGCGTCGCGCCGGAGGCGCTCACGGGCGAGGAGCTCGAAAATGTGCGCGTGGACGGCCGCAAACTGCTGCTTTCCGTGCTCGCGGCGCGGCGGATGCTGTCCGCCAACGTCGCCTGGCCGAACGCGCTGGACGCGCTGTATCTTTCCCTCGTCTGAAAGGGAAAGGCGCGCAAAATAGAAGACTGCGCCCCGCGCGGGCGTTGACATAATTGGAGGAGACCGCATGGCAACAGTGATCGGCGTCCGGTTCAAAAAAGCCGGCAAGGTATATTATTTCGACCCCAGCGACGTTTGGCCCCGCCCGGGCGACAACGTCGTGGTGGAAACGACGCGGGGCGTGGAGCTCGGCGAGGTCGTCACCGGCGCGCGCGAGGTGGCCGACGATCAGATCGTCGCGCCGCTGAAAAAGGTCGTTCGCGTCGCTACGGAGGAAGACGTGCGCCGCGCGGAGTACAACGAAAAGCGCGAGGCGGAGGCGTTCCGCATCTGCCAGGAGAAGGTGGCCAAGCACAAACTGGAGATGAAGCTGGTCAGCGTCGAATACACCTTCGACAACTCCAAGATCATCTTCTACTTTACGGCCAACGGCCGCGTGGACTTCCGCGAACTGGTCAAGGATCTGGCCGGCGTGTTCAAAACGCGCATCGAACTTCGGCAGATCGGCGTGCGCGACGAGGCGAAAATGCTCGGCGGCCTCGGCTCCTGCGGCCGGCCCATCTGCTGCGGCGCCTTCCTGGGCGATTTTCAGCCCGTGTCCATCAAGATGGCCAAGGAGCAGAACCTCTCGCTCAACCCCACGAAGATCTCCGGTCTTTGCGGCCGCCTCATGTGCTGCCTCAAATACGAGCAGGACTATTATTCCCAGACGCTCAAAAAGCTGCCCAAGGTGGGCAAGGACATCGTCACCCCGGACGGCGTGGGCGTGCTTGCCGAGATCAACGCCATCCGCGAGCGGGTGAAGGTGCGCATCAAGATCGACGAGGATTTCGACGTGCGCGAATACGCCATCGACGAGGTGCGCAGGCCCGGCCCGGACGATTCCGCCGCCGTGCGCGAAGCCCCCAAGCCGAAGCCGCGCCGTTCCGAGCCGGAGCCGGAAGCCCCCGCCGAGGAACAGGGCAAGCGCAAGAAGTACCCCCACCAGAAAGCGCCGAAGAACCTCTCCACGGATCAATTCCTGGAAAAGCTCAAGACCGACGGCGACAAAAAGAAAGCCGACAAGCCCAAAAAAGAGCGTCCCCCGCGCGAACGTCGCCGCGGCAAAGGCGCCCCCCGCGCCGACAAGCCCGCGGAAAGCGTCGACGCATCCCCGCAGCCGTCCCCATCCCCCGCCCCAGCGCAGCAGGAGGGGACAGACCAGATATGAAAAACGCCCTACTTGTTGATAAGGCAAGCGTGCCGAACAATGAGTAGGGCGCTTTGTTTGGAAAAAACTTGTAGCGATGGCCGGGATCCGACCATAAATGGAAGCAGCCGAAAAACGCCAGGGAAAAAGACGAGCAGACGCCGCCCAAGTGCCATGGATCCGTGGTCCGATGATGTCATATAAAGAAACATTTGTGTCAGCTGGTCAGAAAAGCAAGGTATGTCGCCGTGCGCGTATTGTAGGGGAGGCCCGAGGAAGTATCGCGCCACGTTGCATTTTTACAAATAGCGAGGCGCATACAGTTTTTCGCTGTGTCATGAAGGGGCGCTTGGGATTGCCAAATCCGCCCTGATGCTGTATACTGAAAGCGGGTGTGACACGCGACAAATGTGGCAGCATCCTGCCAACCCTGGCAGGATATGGGAGGCGGATCAGCGTGGATTACAGGACAGTCAAGGAAACGGCGCAGCGCTGGGGCGTGTCGGTGCGCACAGTCAATATGTACTTAAACGATGGGCGTGTGCCCGGTGCGGTGCGCAAGGAACACGGATGGCTCGTGCCTGCGGACGCGCAAAAGCCCGTCGATCGCCGCTGTAAGTTGGCGGAGGCGCCGCGCACGCGCGTCGTCAAGCGATTCATGCCCATTTTCTCGATGACATTCGGGGAAGGGGGCTTTGCCGAGGCGGTAGAACAGTTGGACGATGAAGAGGAGCGCATCGTCGCCTGGGCCGGCCACCACTATTTTCGCGGCGAAGCGGAACAGGTGATGCCGTTGGCTGCGCGTGCCTTTGCCAGCGACAGCGCCGAGATCCGTCTGTCCGCGCGTTGGTTGCACGCCATGGCCGCCTTGGGGCTTGGCGATGTGGAGAATTGTCTTGCGGACTTTGCCGAGGTCGAGCGCGAGGGCGAGGAGGCGGAGGACGACGCGGTGCGCGCCCAGAGCGAGTTCATCCGCCTGGTAGCCAAGATCTATTTCCATGAGGAAAACGCCGATTTCACCAGCTTGATGCCGCATTTCGTCCACCTTTCCAAGGGCGCGCGCTATCTTGCGTTCTATGGGCGCGCCCACGCGCTCTATCTGCACAAGGAATATCAACAGGCCATCGGCGAAGTGGAAGCTGCCACGGCGCTCATGCAGCCCGCCTATCCGGTGGCTGCCATTTACCTCAACATCGTCGGCGCCATGGCTTCCAACAGCCTCGCGCGCCACGACGACGCCCAGCGCTTTTTCGACCGCGCCTGGGCGTTGGCGATGCCTGAAGGTTACATAGAGCCATTTGCGGAACACCATGGAATGTTACAGGGACTGGTCGAACGCAAGCTGCGCAGCACACAACCGGAGTTGTATCAACAGCTATCGAATCTTGTTTACCGCTTCAGCCGCGGCTGGATGAAGATCCATAATCCCACCTCTACGCTCAAAGTGACGGATACGCTCACGCCCTATGAGTTCTCCATCGCCATGTTGGCGGCAAAAGGGCGGACAAATAAAGAAATCGCCGATTATATGTCGATTTCCGTCAATTCCGTGAAGGCATATTTGGCCACTATCTACCAGAAGATCGGCATTACGAAACGTTCCGACCTGAAATTTTACGTGAATTATTAGCCATTTTACCGCGAAAATGGGCGGTGACATCTTGCTTTGGCAGGCCGTATAATGTAAGTAGACGGCCTGTCCTTTTTATGCCCTTACGAGGGAAAAGGACAGGAGAACGGAGGGGTTGGGATGCGCGCATGACGGCTACGCAGGGTACGCGGCGGATACGCCGCATCGTTGCCAGCGTGTTGGTGGTGGCGATGCTCGCCGGAGCCATCGTAACCGATCAGGCGGGCCTTGGCAGCCGAAGCGAGCGCTACGCCGGTTCGCCGGCCTACGCCTATCTGACCGAGACGATGGAATGCCTGTCCTACGGTTGGTTGCACTGGATCGGCTATTGGCTGGGCGTGCAGTTCAGCGATGCGGACAGCGCCTCCGGGCAGTACCGCCGCGCCTGCGTCGCCGTCGCCCAGGGGGATTTCGCCGACGCGGAGCAGTGGCTGCAGGCCCGCATCGCTTCGGACGCGGGAGCCTCCGAAGCGGAAAGCGCGGCGCTGCGCATGCAGCTGGGCTGCGTGCGTTCCCTGGATGGCGACGCGCCTGGCGCGGCGCAGGCCGCGGGGGAAGCCGCGACGCTGGATGGTGAAAACGCGCAACTCCAGCAGCTTTCCTACCAGTTCAGTCTGGATGCGGGCGACGCGCGCGGCGCGGCCGCGGCCCTGAGCGCCTACGCGACGCTGACGCGGGACAATACGCTCTATGCGGAGATCGCCGATCTCTATCTGGAAGCGGGCGACTATGAAGACTCTGGTCTGTATTATGATCTTGCCATCGAAATAAACGGCGAAGACGACCGCCTGCTCTATATGCGCGGCACGAGCAACATGCTCCTGGGCCGCTATGCGGAGGCCATGAAAGACTTTGCCGCCAGCGCCTTTCCCGGCAGCAGCTATTCGCGCGGCGTGTGCGCCATGGCGCTTGGAGATATAAA
>DVGE01000012.1 GCA_018712885.1 Candidatus Pullichristensenella stercoripullorum
GGGGCCTTTCCCCGCGGGAAAAAACGCGGGGGCTGCAAAGGCTTAATACATGCCGCCCATGCCGCCGCCGGCATTGGCCGGGGCCGCCGGTTCGGGCGCGGGAATGTCGGTGACCAGCGATTCGGTGGTCAGCACCATGGCCGCGATGGAAGCCGCGTTCTGCAGCGCCGAGCGGGTGACCTTCGTCGGGTCGGTGACGCCGCGCTCGATCATGTCGGTGTACTCGTCCTTGGCGGCGTCGTAGCCGTAGCCGACCGCCTGCTTGCTCTTGAGCTTCTCAACGACGATGGAGCCTTCCACGCCGGCGTTGACGGCGATCTGACGGGCGGGCTCTTCCAGGGCGCGCAGCACGATGCTCACGCCGGTCTTAACGTCGCCGGAGGTTTCGCGCATCAGCTTGGCAACGGACTTGCTGGCCACGATCAGGGCGCTGCCGCCGCCGGGCACGATGCCTTCTTCCACAGCCGCGCGGGTGGCGTTGAGGGCGTCCTCGATGCGCAGCTTGCGCTCCTTCATTTCGACCTCGGTGGCCGCGCCGACGTTGATGACGGCCACGCCGCCGGCGAGCTTGGCCAGGCGCTCCTGCAGCTTCTCGCGGTCGTAGTCCGAGGTGGTCTCCTCGATCTGCGCGCGGATGGAGGCAACGCGGGCCTTGATCTCGGACGGGTCGCCCGCGCCCTCGACGATGGTGGTGTTCTCCTTGTCCACCTTGACCTGACGGGCCTTGCCCAGCATGTCGATGGTGGCGTCCTTCAGCTCCATGCCCAGCTCGCTGCTGATGACCTGGCCGCCGGTGAGGATGGCGATGTCCTGCAGCATGGCCTTGCGGCGGTCGCCAAAGCCCGGAGCCTTGACGGCCACGCAGGTGAACGTGCCGCGCAGCTTGTTGAGCACCAGCGTGGCAAGCGCTTCGCCCTCGACGTCCTCGGCGATGATGAGGAGCTGCTTGCCCATCTTGACGACGTTCTCCAAGAGGCCGATGATCTCCTGGATGTTGGAGATCTTCTTGTCGGTGATGAGGATGAAGGGGTCGGTCAGGACCGCTTCCATCTTCTCCATGTCGGTGCACATGTAGCTGGAGGCGTAGCCGCGGTCGAACTGCATGCCCTCGACGATGGTCATCTCGGTCTTCATGGTCTTGGACTCTTCGACGGTGATGACGCCGTCCTTGCCGACCTTCTCCATGGCCTCGGCGATCAGGTTGCCGATCACCTCGTCGCTGGAGGAAATGGCGGCGACCTGCGCGATGGCCTGCTTGGTCTCCACGGGCTTGCTGATCTCGCTCAGCGTCTTCACGGCCTCGTCGGTAGCCATCTCGATGCCCTTTTTCACGACCATCGGGTTCGCGCCCGCGGCCACGTTCTTAAGGCCCTCGCGGATCATCGCCTGCGCAAGCACGGTGGCGGTGGTGGTGCCGTCGCCGACGACGTCGTTGGTCTTGGTGGCGACTTCCTTGACGAGCTGCGCGCCCATGTTCTCAAAGGGGTCTTCCAGCTCGACTTCCTTGGCGATGGTCACGCCGTCGTTGGTGATCAGCGGCGCGCCGAACTTCTTGTCCAGCACCACGTTGCGGCCCTTCGGGCCAAGAGTGATCTTAACGGTGTTCGCCAGCGCGTTCACGCCAGCTTCCAGTGCGCGGCGAGCGTCCTCGCCATATTTGATCTGCTTAGCCATGATATTTCCCTCCTGTTATTCGACGACCGCGAGGATGTCGGACTGACGGACGATGATGTAGGTCTCGCCGTCCAGCTTGACCTCGGTGCCGGCATACTTGGAATAAATGACTTTCTGACCGGCGGAGACATACATGGTCACGTCCTTGCCGTCCACGTTCCCGCCCGGGCCCACGGCCAGGACTTCGGCCATCTGCGGCTTTTCCTTGGCCGCCGAGGTCAGCAGGATGCCGCCCTTGGTGGTCTCTTCCGCTTCCATATTCTTGATCACAACGCGATCGCCCAGAGGCTTGATGCTCATATGGGGTACCTCCTTTAATGGGATGCTGTTTTCTTCGTTGTTAGCACTCATCAAAACCGAGTGCTAACGACCACGATTCATAGTGTACCCATTTTTCCCGCTTTTGGCAATACCCTTTTGGTTTAATTTTTGGTTAAATCTTTTCTTTTGCCCGCCGGGATGTTATAATGAAAGCAAAAACAGGAGGCATGTGCCTTGGATAAATGGGACAAGCGCTTTATGGAGGTGGCCAGCCTCATCGCCACCTGGGCCAGCTGCTATCAGCCCGACCGCAAGATCGGCGCGGTGATCGTCAAAAACAAGCGCATACTCACCACCGGCTACAACGGCGCGCCCGCGGGCATCCGCACCTGCGTTGAGCGCGGCGAGTGCATGCGCAAAAAGCAGGGCATCGCCTCGGGCACGCGGCACGAGCTTTGCTACGCCATCCACGCCGAGCAGAACGCCATCATCCAGGCGGCGAAGCTGGGCGTGTCCATTCAGGACGCCACGCTCTACTGCACGCACCAGCCCTGCGTCATCTGCGCGAAGATGATCGTCAATTCCGGCATTTCCCGCGTGGTCTACCGCGAGGGCTACCCGGACGAGTTCGCCCGCCAGATGCTCCTGGAGGGCGGGGTGAAGCTGGAGAAGTACGAGGAAACGGACGCCTGACCCCCGCGGCCGCGCCATGTTGTCCCCGCGATGCTAAAAAGTCCGTCGCCCGCCGCAAAAATGTCATCGAATGTAATGTTAATTTTAGACAATAGATGTGCATTTTTCGTTATGATATGTTACAATAATAGATGGTCGAAAATCAGAACTTCTGTCCCTTGCGGGGTTCTGTATATTTCATCACAGGGAGGTCATGGTGTTTATGGCTGAGAAGCGCGATAAGTATCTTCAGCTCGACGAGGTCATCCAACAGAACAAGGGAAAGCGCGGCGCCGTCATGATGACGCTGCAGGCGGCGCAGAACATCTTTGAGCACGTGCCGAGGGATGTGCAGGTGCGCATCGCCGAGGGGCTCGAAGTGCCGCTTTCCGAAGTTTACGGCGTGGCGACGTTCTATTCGCAGTTCTCGCTCGAACCGCGCGGCAAGTACGTCATCGGCGTGTGCCTGGGTACGGCCTGCTACGTCAAGGGTTCCAAAAACATACTCGAACGACTGGCCAAGGAACTGGACGTCAAGGTCGGCTCCACCACCAAGGACGGCCGCTTCACACTGCGCGACACGCGCTGCCTGGGCGCGTGCGGCCTGGCCCCGGTCATCATGATCAACGACGACGTCTACGGCCGCCTCGTGCCGGACGACATCCCGGCGATCATCGAAAAATACCGGGCCATGTAAGCCGATATGCCGGAACTGGCGCTTCATATCCTCGACCTGGTACAAAACAGCGTTTCCGCGGGGGCGACGCGGGTGGTGGTAACCATCGCCTGGGATACTTCCGCCGACACCCTGCTTATCTCCATTGAGGACGACGGCAAGGGCATGCCGCCCGAGCTGCTTGCGCGCGTTGCCAGCCCCTTTACCACCACGCGCACCACGCGCAAGGTCGGGCTGGGTATCCCGCTGTTTAAGCAGCTGGCGGAGATGTGCGGGGGCGAGCTTACCCTTCAATCCACCGTGGGCAAGGGCACGAAGACGCAGGCGACCTTCACCGCCTCGCACATGGACCTGCCGCCCATGGGTGACCTGAAGGGCACGATGGAGACGCTCATCATCGCCAACCCGGAACGGCCGGATTTTTGCCTGGTTTACCGCGTAGACAAAGAGGAGTTCGTCTTTGACACCGCCGTCGTCCGCGAGGCGGTGGGCGGGCTTCCGCTGGGCGAGCCGGAGATCATCGGCTGGATCGGCCAGTATATCGCCGAGGGCATCGGCGGGGTGGAGCAGACCCGGGCCGGCAGATGAAAAACACGCGCCCGCCCTGCGGCGCGCATGACGCAAATTTTTGGAGGTGCTTTTCACATGAAATCTTTAGCGGATCTGGAAGCCATTCGCCAAAGGACGCTGGACAAGGTCAACCTGCGCCGCGAGCATGAAGGCACGCGCATCGTCGTGGGCATGGCCACCTGCGGCATCGCCGCCGGCGCGCGGCCTGTGCTGCTCGCCTTCATGGACGAGGTCAACAAGCGCGGCCTGCTGGATGTGACGGTCGCGCAGACCGGCTGCATCGGCATGTGCCGCCTGGAGCCGATCGTGGAAATCTCCGTGCCCGGCAAGGAGAAGGTCACCTACGTCAAGGTCAACCCCGACATGGTGCCGCGCATCGTCGCCGAACATGTGGTCAACGGCAACCCCGTCACCGAGTACACCATCGGCGCGCAGGATAAGTAACCGCCCCGCGCGTGGCCGCCCCTGGGCTGCGCGCATGGGCTGACATTGAAGGAGGCAAGGCAATATGGAGCTTTTCCGTTCGCACATACTGATCTGCGGCGGCACTGGCTGCACGTCGTCCGGCTCGGCCCAGCTTCTCAAGCGCTTTGAGGAGCTGCTGGAGCAAAACGGTCTTACCAAGGAGATCAAACTGGTGCATACCGGCTGCTTTGGCCTGTGCGAGGCCGGCCCGGTGGTCATCGTCTACCCCGAGGGCGCGTTCTACAGCCGCGTCAAGGTCGAGGATGTGGACGAGATCGTTTCCGAACACCTCATTAAGGGCCGCATCGTCCAGCGGCTGCTCTACCATGGCTCCGTGGCTGAGGACAATACCGTCAAGGCCTTGGACGACGTGGACTTCTACCGCAAGCAAAAGCGCGTGGCGCTTAGAAACTGCGGCGTCATCGACCCGGAGAATATCGACGAGTATATCGCCTTCGACGGCTACAAGGCGCTTTACAAGGTGCTCAACGAGATGACCCCGGACGAGGTTATTGACACGATCAGCAAGTCCGGCCTGCGCGGGCGCGGCGGCGGAGGCTTCCCCACCGGCAAGAAGTGGGCGTTCGCGGCGGCGCAGCCCCGCGGCCCGGAATATAAAAAGTACGTCTGCTGCAACGCCGACGAGGGCGACCCCGGCGCCTTTATGGACCGTTCCGTGCTCGAGGGCGACCCGCACGCCGTGCTCGAGGCCATGGCCATCGCCGGTTACGCCATCGGCTCGGACCAGGGCTATATCTACGTGCGCGCCGAGTACCCCATCGCCGTCAAGCGTTTGGAGATCGCCATCCAGCAGGCCCGCGATTACGGCCTCCTGGGCGAGGACATCTTCGGCACGGGCTTCAACTTCAACATCAGCATCCGCCTGGGCGCGGGCGCGTTCGTCTGCGGCGAGGAAACGGCGCTGATGAACTCCATCCAGGGCAACCGCGGCGAGCCGTGGCCCCGTCCGCCGTTCCCGGCCGTGCGCGGCCTGTTCGGCAAGCCCACCATTTTGAACAACGTCGAGACCTACGCCAACGTCTGCCAGATCATCTTAAATGGCCCGGAATGGTTCGCCTCCATGGGCACCGAGCGCTCCAAGGGCACCAAGGTGTTTGCACTCGGCGGCAAGATCAACAACACGGGCCTGGTGGAAGTGCCGATGGGCACTACGCTGCGCGAGATCATCTACGAGATCGGCGGCGGCATCCCCGGCGGCAAGGCGTTCAAGGCCGTGCAGACCGGCGGCCCCTCCGGCGGCTGCCTGCCGGCGCACATGCTCGATACCCCCGTGGACTATGACAACCTCATCGCGGCCGGCTCGATGATGGGCTCCGGCGGCATGATCGTCATGGACGAGGACAACTGCATGGTGGACATCGCCCGCTTCTTCCTCGACTTCACCGTGGACGAGAGCTGCGGCAAGTGCACCCCCTGCCGCATTGGTACCCGCCGCATGCTGGAGATCCTCAACCGCATCTGCGAAGGCAAGGGCGAGGACGGCGACATCGAGCGGTTGGAGAACCTGGCGCAGAACATCAAGGCCACGGCCCTGTGCGGCTTGGGCCAGACCGCGCCCAACCCGGTGCTCTCCACCATTAAGCAGTTCCGCCATGAGTACGAGGCGCACATCTACGACAAGCACTGTCCCGCCGGCGTCTGCAAGAAGCTGCTCAACTACGTGATCGACCCCGAAAAGTGCCGCGGCTGCACGCTCTGCGCGCGCGTCTGCCCCACCGGTTCCATCTCCGGCAAGGTCAAGGAGCCGCATGTGATCGATCCCAAGAAGTGCATCAAGTGCGGCGCCTGTATGGAGAAGTGCAAGTTTGGCGCCATCTCCAAGAAGTGAGCAAGGAGGTTGCCATAGATGAGTATGATCACCCTGACCATCGACGGCGTGCAGGTCAGCGTTCCCGCCGGCTCGACCGTTCTGGAAGCCGCGAAAGCCGCGGGCATCCATATCCCCACGCTGTGCTATATGAAGGGCCTCAACGAGATCGGCGCCTGCCGCCTCTGCGTGGTGGATACCGGCGCGCGCGCTTTGCAGGCCGCCTGCGTGCTGCCCGTTTCCGAGGGGATGAACGTCAAGACCAACACCCCCGCCGTGCGCAACGCCCGCAAGATGAATCTCGAATTGCTGCTCTCCAACCACGACAAGAAGTGCCTCTCCTGCGTGCGCTCCACCAACTGCGAATTGCAGAAACTGTGCAACGAGTACGGCGTGGAGGATGAGAACCGCTACGCGGGCAGCATGACCGAGACGCATATCGACGACAAGTCCCCCATCGTGCGCAACAACGCCAAGTGCGTGCTCTGCCGCCGCTGCGTGGCCGTGTGCAGCAAGGTGCAGCACGTGGGCGTCATCGGCCCGATCAAGCGCGGCTTCAACACGCAGATCGCCTGCGCCTGGGGCGACCCGCTGGCGGACACCGCCTGCATCAACTGCGGCCAGTGCATCGCCGTGTGCCCCACCGGCGCGCTGACCGAGCGCGACGATACCGACAAGGTCTACGCCGCCATCGCCGACCCCACCAAGCACGTGGTCGTGCAGCCGGCCCCGGCCGTGCGCGCCGCGCTGGGCGAGGAGTTCGGCATCCCCATGGGCACCTCCGTCACCGGCAAGATGGCCTGCGCGCTGCGCCGCCTCGGCTTTGACAAGGTGTTCGATACCGACTTCGCCGCCGACCTGACCATCATGGAGGAGGCCAACGAGCTGATCGACCGCGTGAAGAACGGCGGCGTGCTGCCGATGATCACCTCCTGCTCCCCCGGCTGGATCAAGTTCTGCGAGCACCAGTACCCGGATTTCCTGCCCAACCTCTCCTCCTGCAAGTCCCCGCATGAGATGGAGGGCGCGGTCATCAAGAGCTACTACGCCGAAAAAGCCGGCATCGACCCCAAGGACATCGTCGTCGTTTCGGTCATGCCCTGCACGGCGAAGAAGTTTGAGGCCGCCCGTCCCGAGCTGGGCCACGACGGCATGGCGGATGTGGACATCGTCATCACCACGCGCGAGCTGGCGCGGATGATCAAGAAGTCCGGCATCGACTTTGCCAGCCTGCCCGAAGAGGACTTTGACGAGATGCTCGGCGATTCCACCGGCGCGGCGGTCATCTTCGGCGTTACCGGCGGCGTCATGGAAGCGGCGCTGCGCACCGCTTACGAGGCCATTACCGGCAAGAAGCTGGAAAAGCTCGAGTTCATGGACGTGCGCGGTCTCGAGGGCGTGAAGGAAGCCAGCTACAACCTCAATGGCCTCGACCTCAAGGTGGCGGTGGCCCATTCCACCGGCGCGGCGGCCAAGCTGCTGGACGCGGTGCGCTCCGGCGAGAAGAGCTACACCTTCATCGAGATCATGGGCTGCCCGGGCGGCTGCGTCAACGGCGGCGGCCAGCCGATCGTCTCCCCCGCGGAGCGCGAGAAGCACGACCCGCGCGTGCTGCGCGCCCAGGCGATCTACGCCGAGGACGCGGCCAAGAGCGTGCGCAAGTCGCATGAGAACCCGTCCATCATGAAGCTGTACGACGAGTACTTCGAGAAGCCCAACTCCCACAAGGCGCATGAGCTTCTCCATACGCACTACACCGCCCGCCCGAAGTATAAGTAAGGCTGGTAGTGCCGTACCCCCCCTCGGCCAGTGTGCCGGGGGGGGTAATATTTTTTGGCAACAGGATAGGCTTTGAGGATGACATAAATTTAGGGAGGAAGCGTTACATGTTGAAGCGTCTGATCGCGGTGATCCTTACCTGTGTGCTGCTGTGGAGCGGGGCTGCTCTGGCGGAGATCGAATTTGACATTTCTGTGTTTGAGAACGATCCGAATTACGAAGTTGAATTTGACGAGATGGATGATACGGGAACGATACGATTCGCGGAGGATTCTGAACGGACGAACATTTTCATGGGCACCACCGATGATGAGGATGACGGCATGCTCTTTGGCGTCACGGACATCAGGATCGCCGAAGGCTTCCCGCCGTCGGTCAGGCTTTCGATCCTCCTATATGGCGGAAGAGTGGGCGTTCATCGATGAATTCATCATTATCGCCGGCTCCAACCGCTACACGTTTGGGGTGGATTGCGAGCGCGAAATACTCGATGATGGCAGCATAATGGAGGCTTTCGTCGTCGTCCTGACGGATGAAAGCATCGGCCTGCTTGAAGATATCGCCAACAGCGACAGCCTTACCTGCAGCTATCGGCTCAGCGGCGACGACGACGTGGATGGGGATATTTACTTCGTTCAGGATTCCATCGGGTATCTCTATGAGAGTTACGTCGATTCCGGCGCGCTGGAAAATGACTTTTCACTCATGAAAACAGTGTATTCGTGTGAGATCAAAGCCATGTGATCCATGGAAAGCGACAGCGGGGCGGCAGTGCTGTTGGCGTCGCGCAGAAGCGCCCAAGCCCCTGCGCGTGGGCCTGCCGCCGTCTGCCCCCGCGCTTTCCCCACCAGAGAAACGAAAAGACGCGCCCAACCCCCTGCTCGTGGGGCTTGGGCGCGTCGTCGTGGCGCCGACGGCTACTGAGCGCCGACGCTGTCGGCTATGCGGGCGAGGGCGGTCTGGATGTTTTCGATGGAGGCCGCGTAGGAACAGCGGAAGAAACCGTTGCCCAGCGCGCCGAAGGCGTCGCCCGGCACGGCGGCCACTTTCTGCTCCCAGAGCAGCTTTTCGCAAAACGCCTGCGAATCCATGCCCGCGGGCACGGCGGGGAAGGCGTAGAACGCGCCCAGCGGCTCGTGGCAGGCAAGCCCCGCCTCGCGCAGGCCGTGGACGATGAGGCGGCGGCGGCGGTCGTAGCTCTCCACCATGCGGCGCACGTCGGCATAGTCGTTCTGCTCGCCGGAACTGAGCGCCTCCAAAGCCGCGTACTGGCCCGGCGTCGGCGCGCACAGCATCGTGTACTGGTGGATTTTGCACATCACCGCCATCACCTCGCGCGGGCCGCAGGCAAAGCCCATGCGCCAGCCGGTCATGGCGAAGGCCTTGGAAAAGCCGTTCAATGTGATCGTCCGCTCCCACATGCCGGGGATGGACGCGAAACTCACGTGCCGGCCTTCGTAGGTCAGTTCCGCGTAAATTTCGTCGGAGATGACCATGATGTCCGTGCCGCGCAGCACCCCGGCCAGCTTTTCCAGGTCCTCCCGCCGCATCACCGCGCCGGTGGGGTTGTTGGGATAGGGCAGGATGAGCGCCTTGGTCTTCGGCGTGATGGCCGCGCGCAGGCGCTCCGGGGTGAGGCGGAAGCCCTCCTCGGCCACGGTGGGCACGGCCACGCACACGCCGCCGGCAAAGCGTATGTTCGGCATGTAGCTGACGTAGCTGGGGTCGGGCACGATCACCTCGTCGCCCGGCTCCACCAGCGCGCGCAGGGCCAGGTCGATGCCCTCGCTGGCGCCGACGGTGACGAGAATTTCGTCCGTGGGGTCGTACTCGGTCTCAAAGCGGCCGATGAGGTAGCGGTTGATGGCGCGCCGCAACTCGATCAGGCCCCAATTGCTCGTGTAGTGGGTGTGGCCGCGGCGCAGGGAATAGATGGCCGCGTCCGTGTATGTCCAGGGCGTGTTGAAGTCCGGCTCGCCCACGCCCAGGGAGATGACGCCGTCCATCTCGCTGACGACGTCGAAAAACTTGCGGATGCCGGAGGGCGGCACGTCGGCCACGCGGCGGCAGAGGATGTTCTCGTAATTCACGGCGTGACCTTCAGCCTCCTGTCTGTACGCTTTTCATCGGTGATGACGCCCTCGTTTTTGTAGCGCTTGAGCACGAAGTGCGTGGCGGTGGAGAGCACGCCCTCGATGGTAGAGAGCTTCTCGGCCACGAACAGCGCCAGCTTTTTCAGGTTCGAGGCTTTGAGCATCACCAGGAGGTCGTAGCCGCCGGACATGAGGTAGACGTTGCGCACTTCCTCAAAGCGGTAGATCTGCTCGGCGATGGCGTCGAAGCCGTGGTCGCGCTGCGGGGTGACGCGCACTTCGATCAGCGCCTCCACCTCGCCGGACTCCACCTTGTCCCAGTTGATGAGCGCCGGGTATTTGAGGATGACGCGCCTTTCTTCCAGTCCGCGGATGGCCGCCGCCACTTCTTCCTCGCCGCGCCCCAGCATCACCGCGATCTGTTTTACGGGTGTGCGGGCGTCGTCGGTCAGCACTTCCAGGATGCGCATTTCCAGTTCGTTCATGGGAAGACCTCCCTGTTGTCAAGGTGATTAAGAACCAGTATAGCCGATATTCGCCCGCAAGTCAAGCGCGGCTAGACCTCGGGCGGCACGGGGACGAACGCCGTGGTGCCGCGCAGGCAGTAGCGGCAGGCCTCCAGGCAGCGCTTTTGCGCCATGGCTTCCAGCGCGCGCTCGACGCGCCAGGCGCTCTTTTCCCGGCGCACCTCGACAAACGCGCAGGCGCTTTCCGGGAACGCGCCCGATTCCAGCCCCAGCGCCATGCGCGGGCAGGCGAAGAGGCGGCCGTCGGCGTAGAACAGCTCGTTTGCGCCGCAGGCGCGCGTCTGCCAATAGAGCTCGTCTTCCGCGCAGTCGCGCCGCGCGAGGGGGCCGAAGTCCGCCCACACCCAGCGCAGCTGCGGCGCTTTGCGCGAGCCGGCGTCCACGGGCGTTTCCCAGGCGACCGCGCGGCCATGCGATTCCACGCGCACGCGCGCGTCGCGCAGCAGCGGCAATACGTCCGGCGCGGGCGCGGCGAGACCCGCCGTTTCCACCACGACGCACGCCTGACTGTGCTTAAGCACGTGGCGCAGGATGGCGGCAAAGTCGGGGCGGGCGAACGGCTCGCCGCCGGTGAGGTAGAGTTCGCCGACGCGGAAGCGGGCGAAAAGGCTGTCCAGGTCGCGCATGAGCTGCGAAGCGTCGATCTCCGCGAGGCCGCGGGAGCGCGGGCAGAGCATCTCGCAGTGCGCGCACTCCCCGGGGCAGCGCCGGGTAACGCGCACGCGCAGGTGGCGCAGATAGCGGTGGCAGCGCGGCACATAGGCGGCGGCCATGGCGCAGGCCAGGCCGGCGGCGCGGCGCGCGGCGGCGCGCAGGGGCGCGGGACGGACGCCCGAAAAGCGCCTGTGCGCCCACCATGCGCCGGGCCAGGTCTGCGGGGGCGTTTCCCGCGGCGGCAGGACGCCGAGGCGTTTGGCCACGTCGTAGTAGAGGGCGTAGTTGGTGTCGCCGCTGCCTGTCCACGGCTTGACGGCGGCAGCCATGTGCGCGATGCCGTTCATATAGAGGCCGTGGCGGTTGGGCGGCATGGTGACGAGGTTCCAGCGGTGATCCAGCGGCGCGACGCGCCCCGAACAGACGATGGCCAGCGCGTCCTGATCCGGGCACGGGAGCGTGGGATAGCGCTCCAGCACCTCCATGCAGCGCTCGAACAGGCCGATCTCGCGCCACTTGCGCAAATTGAACAGCAGCACGCCGGAGTTGAAGACGGCCTGCACGTCCGTGCCCAGGGCGGCGTTCATGTCCGCCTCCCGGCCGGGGTAGACGTAGGCGCCCAGCAGCGCGTCGCCGATGTCCTCGGCGTAGAGACGGGCGACGTCCTCGCGCACGATCACGTCGCAGTCCATGTAGAGCACCTTGTCCTCCTCGGGCAGCACGTCCGCGGCCATGAGGCGGAAGTAGATCTCCCGGGTGTACCAGAGCAGCTCGCGCATGGTATCGCGCAGGCGCTCGCGCACGCATACGGACTCCACGCGCACATGTTCGCGGCCCATGGCGCGCAAAAGCGCCAGCGCTTTTTCGGGCATGCCGCCGTGGAACACATAGACCACGTATTCGTTCCCGGCGGAGATGTGCTCGAGCATGGAGGCGATCGCCACGCGGCAATGGGGCAGATAGCGCTCGTTGGTCGCCAGAAGCGTTGCCACTCGCATCGGTCATTCCCCTTCCTGACGAAGTTTCGTTCGCGCTTCGCACGCCACGGCGGTGAAGGCGGCCGTGCCGCGCAGACAGTAGCGGCAGGCCTCCATGGGCCGGGGCTGCGTCAGCCGCTCCAGATCGCGCGCCACCTGGCGCCTGCCCCGCGCGCGGCGCACTTCGGCAAAGGCGCAGTCGCTCTCCCGAAGCGCCCCCAGCGCCACGGCGCAGGCGATGCGCGCGCAGGGGTAGAGCCGGCCGTCCAGGTAGTACCAGTCGTTCGCGCCGCAGGCGCGCGTCTGCCAGTAGAGCTCGGCGTCTGTGCAGTTGCGGCGCTTGAGCGGGCCGAAATCGGCCCAGGGCCACGCCTCCAGCCGTTCGCGCTCGTCAAGCGGCACCACGTCCGGCGCGGGCGCGCCGTGGACGCGCAGGCGCACGCGGCCGCTGTCCAGCAGCGCCTGCAGCGCCGCGGAGGGCGCGCACAGCCCCGGCGTTTCGATCACCACGCTGTCCACATGGCCGCTGTCGAGAATAAAGCGCACGATCCCCTCCAGATCGTCCCGCGCGAGCGGTTCGCCGCCGGTGAGCCGCACCTGCCCGACGCGGCGGGTGGCGGCGAAAAGCTTTTTAAGGTCTTCGAGGAGCTGCTCGGCGGCCGGCTCAGGCAGGGCGGCGCGCTGGGCGCAGAGCTGTTCGCAGTGCGCGCAGCCGCCCGGGCAGCGCGCGGTGACGGCCACGCGCACGCAGCGCAGGTAGCGCCGCAGGCGGGGCACATAGGCGGTGGCGAGGCTGTAGCCCACCTCGCCGGTGCGCCTTGCCAGCGCGCGCAGCCAGGCCGGACGCAGACTGGCAAAGTGCCGCCGCGCCCAGAGGCGGCCGGGGCGGAAGGGCAGGGGCACGGTGGGCGGCGGCAATACGCCCACGCGGGCGGCCGCTTCATAATAGAGGGCGTAGTTCGTATCGCCCGAGGCGTTCCACGGCTTGCTCACCGAGAACATGTGCACGATGCCCCGCCGCAGCACGCCCAGCCGGTTCGGAGGGCAGGTCATGCCGTTCCAGACGGGATCGAGCGCCATCGTGCGCGCGCCGCAGACGATGGCCAGCGCGTCCTGATCCTGATAGCGCAGCCGGCCCTGAAAGTGCTCCAACGCCTCCATGCAGCGGCGGTAGACGTCGAACTTGCGCCATTCGGCCAGGTTGCACAGCAGCACGCCGGCGTTGAACGTCGCCGCCACGGGGATGCCGAGGGCGGCGCTCATCCGCGCGGGCGACTCCGGCGCGTCCAGCACGGCGGCCAGCAGCGCGTTTCCCATGTCCACGGCGTAGAGTCGCGCCACGTCTTCGAGCACGACGATGTCGCAATCCAGATAGAGCAGCTTGTCCTCCTCCGGGAGGATGTCCGCGGCCATGAGGCGGTAGTAGGTTTCCTGTGTATACCACTTCACCTCGCGCATGGCGCTGTGCAGGTAATTCCCGACCTCGCGCAGCTCGACGCGCACGTTTTCGCGCGCAAAGGCGGTCAGCGCCTCCGTCGAATCCTGCGAAAGCCCCTTGTGGAAGATGTAGACGACATACTCGTTCTCTGGGGCGGCGTGTTCCAGCATGGAGGCGATGGCGACGCGGCAGTAGGGAACGTACTTGTCGTTGGTGGCGAAGAGGACGGGAACGCGCATGCCATTCATCCTTTCGTAAAGCGTGTTTTGCGGGAAGGGGAGAGCGTGCGGTAAAAATCGAGCAGCGCGGCGGCGGCGTCTTTGAGCGCGTAGCCGCCCTGTTCGAGCGCGGCCGCCGCCTCCCGCGAGGCCTGCGCGCGCGGCGGGCGGGGGAGGGAGAGCAGCGCTTCGGCCCACGCCGCCGCGCCCGCCTCCAGCGGAAGATAGGAGATAAGCGGCGTCAGCGCCGCCTCGCGGGTGACGCCCGCGCTCGCCAGCGTGGGAAGCCCCGCGCACTGCCATTCCAGCAGCACCGTGGGGAAGCCCTCGAACAGCGAGGGCAGGGCCATCACGTCCATGGCGGCGAGGTAGGTCTCCGGGTCGGGCACGCTGCCGGTGAACATAACGCGCTTGCCCAGCGGCGCCGCCTGCTGCCGCACCTCCGCTTCCAGGTAGCCGTCGCCCACCAGCAGCAATCGCGCGTCCGGGCGGGCTTTGAGGAGGCGGGAAAACACTTCTAATAAGAAGCGATGGTTCTTCTGGCCGTTGAAGCGCCCCACGTGGCCGACCACCAGCGCGCTTTCCTCAATGCCCAGCCTCGCCCGCGCCCGCTCGCGCGCGGCGGGGTCGAAGGAAAAGCGGGGGAGGTCCACGGCGTTGGGCAGCACCGTGAAAGGCCGGTCTTCAAACAGCCACTGGCCCGCGTCGCGCCCGCAGGCGGCGGCGGCGGTGTAGCTCTTATAAAAGAAGGGGCGCAGCCGCCTGTCCTGGCGGATGTGGTTGCAGGTGGTGTTGTGGCTGTGGGCCACGCGCGCGCGGCAGCCGCCGAGGAAGGCGGCGAGCATCTCAAAAAACAGCGAGGAGGAATTGCCGTGGGCGTGGAGGATGTCGTACCTTTCCCGGCGCACGAGGGCGGCGAGCGCGCGCACGTAGGCGGGGCCGGGCCGCTTTTGCGGCAGAACGTACAGCCGCGCCCCCGCCGCCTCGATCTGCGCGCGCAGGGAGGGCTCCACCTCGCCCGGGGCAACAAAGCCCA
>DVGE01000147.1 GCA_018712885.1 Candidatus Pullichristensenella stercoripullorum
TCCGAGAACTTGCACTGAGGGCAGACGTAGTGCGGCGGCAGGGAGTTGACCTCGGTGATGCCGGAGAGGTAGGCCACCAGGGACGAGCCGACCGAGCCGCGCGAGCCGACGATGTAGCCGTCGGAAAGCGACTTGGCCACCAGTTTCACGGCGATCATGTACAGCGTGGAGAAGCCGTAGCCGATGATGGCGCCCAGCTCCTTGTCGATGCGCTTTTGCACGATCTCCGGCAGCGGGTCGCCGTAAAGTTCGTGGGCGCGCTCCAATGTGATGCGGCGCAGGTCGTGCTCGGCCTCCGGCCAGAAGGGCTGGAAGGTCTCCTTGCCCTCCGGGTGGGGGATGAAGAGGCGCACGTCGCCGACCTGTTCGGCGATGCGGTTCGGTTCGTCGATGACCACGCGCTCGGCGGTCTCGCGGCCGAGGTAGGCAAATTCTTCCAGCATCTCCTCCGTGGTGCGGAAGTAGAGCGGGGGCTGGTAGTCGGCGTCCTCAAAGCCCTTGGTGGCCATGAGAATGGAGCGGTAGATGGCGTCCTCCGGATCCATGAAGTGGACGTCGCCGGTGGCCACCACGGGGATGTGCAGTTTATCGCCAAGGGCGAGTATTTTGCGGTTGAGGTCGCGCAGACCCTCTTCGTCCCTGACCGCGCCCTCGCGCACGAGGAAGGCGTTGTTGCCGATGGGCTGTATCTCCAGATAGTCGTAGAAGCGGGCGATGCGCTCCAATGTCTTTGCGTCCTTGCCCGCCAGCACGGCGCGGAAGAGCTCCCCGGCCTCGCAGGCGCTGCCGATGATGAGCCCCTCGCGGTACTTTTCGATCAGTTTGCGCGGCATGCGCGGCGTGCGGTGGAAGTAGTTGAGGTGGCCTTCGCTGACGAGGCGGTAGAGGTTGGTCATGCCCGTCTGGTTCTTGGCCAGAAGGATGATGTGGTAGGCCTGCGCGCCGGCGTCGGTCTGGAAGGCGTCGTTGATGTCGTCAAGGCGCGCAACGTTCAGGCGTTCCAGCGTTTTGAGCAGCACCAGACCGGTGGCACGGGCGTCGTGTACGGCGCGGTGGGCGTTTTTCAGCGATACGTCCAGATGCTTGCAGACTGTGCCCAGCTTGTGGTTGCGCAGCTCCTTGTAGGCGTTGCGGGCGAGGGCCAGTGTGTCCAAAATGGGGGCGTCCAGCTCCCTGCCGAAGCGCTGGAAGGCGCGGCGCAAAAAGGCCATGTCAAAGGAGGCGTTGTGCGCCACCAGCACCGCGCCTTCGAGGAATTCTGCAAATTTGGGGAACACTTCGGCAAGCGTCGGCTGCCCGGCGAGCATGGCAGAATTGATGCCCGTCAGCTCCACCACCTTTTCCGGGATGGCGCGGCCCGGGTCGATGAGCTGGGAGAACTCCCCCACCTCCCTGCCGTGTTCCAGACGCACGGCGCCGATCTCGATGATCTCGTCCATGTTGGGATTCAGACCCGTGGTCTCAAAATCGAGGACGACGAAAGCGGCGTCTTCGAGAGCGCGGCCGTCGCCGCCCGTGACGATCTCCGGGGCGTCCTCGATGAGGTAGCCCTCGCAGCCGGGGATGAACTTGATGTCCTTGCCGCGCGCCGCGCCGAAGGCCTCCGGGAAGGCCTGCACCACGCCGTGGTCGGTGATGGCGATGGCGCTGTGCCCCCATGCGGCGGCCTGCGAGATCAGCGCCTTGGCCGAGGCGCAGGCGTCCATGGTGCTCATCTGCGTGTGCAGATGCAATTCCACGCGCTTTCTCGGGGCGTTGTCCTCGCGCACGGGCTTGGGGATGGACATCACATCCGAGACCATCAGCACCATCTCGCGCTTGTAATCGTCGTAGCGGTAGTTGCCGCGCGCCTTGACCCAGAGGCCGTCCTTGAGGGCGGCGCGCAGCTTTTCCGCCTGTTCTTCGACGCTGCCATCCTCGCTCTGGCGGCGGCCGCCGAGGAAGAGCTTGCAGTTGACCGAGCCCTTGTGGTCGGTCATGGAGAAGGTGACGATCTTCGACTGGCCGTTTTTGGTGTCGCGCATTTCCAGCGCCGCCACCTCGCCCTTGACGGTCATACGTCCGATGTCCTCGGTGACCTCGTTCATCGGGATGGGCTCGTCGTGGATGACGCGGCCGTAGGCGGCCTCCTGCGGGGCGGACTTCTTCTTGCCCGTATCCTCGCGCACGCCGCGAGCCGTTTCCTCGGCGAGGCGGGCTTCCTCGGCGAGGCGCTGAGCGCGGATGCGCGCCAGGCGCTTCTGCTCGCTGCCCGCCACTTCGATGACCGTCTTTGCCTCGATGGAGAACAGGTCCTTGAGCAGCGCGGAAAAGAGTTTGTCCACGTTGCGGGCGCGCATGTAGGCCACGCCCTCCTCGCCGGTGGCGTGGATGGTGAAGACGCCGTTTTTGAGGGAAAAATCCGTGTCGCCATTGAGCAGGAAGGGCACAGAGCCGGGGCTTTCATGGCGGACGAGTTCGATCAAAAGCGGCGTGACAGAGCAAATGTCCTGCTCGGCGCGCTCTTTGAGCGACGGATAGGTGAGCCTGAGGCGCACGCCCACCGCCGGGAAGGCCGCGGAAAGCGCCTGATGCACGCGCTTGTATTCCTCGCGCTTAAAGAGCCTGTCCGCGCACAGGTGTACGCACATCTCGCCTGTCTTCTTCGAGATGGAGACGCGCCGAAGCGCCAAAGCCCCGGCAAGCTCCGGACTCTGGCGCTCGATCAGTTCCCGCCACAGTTCGCTCATTGCAGTATCCTTTGTATCTCCGCAAGCAGTATTTCCGCCAGGTCGCCATGCACGGCGCGCGGCGGCTGGCCCTTGACAAACAGCGCCCCGCCGTCCCTGCCGCCGGCGATGCCGACGTCCGCTTCCTTCGCCTCGCCGGGGCCGTTGACCACGCAGCCCATCACCGCCACGCGCAGGGGTCTGCGGATGTGCTTCGTGGCCTCGCGCACCCTGCGCGCCAGCGCTTCGACCTCGATGGCCGTGCGGCCGCAGGTGGGGCAGGAGACGACTTCGACATAATCCTTGCGCAACCCGGCGGCGCGCAGTATGTCCAGACCGGCCTCGACCTCGCGCACGGGGTCGCCGGTGATGGAGACGCGGATGGTGTCGCCGATGCCGTCGAGCAAAAGCGCGCCGATGCCCATGGCGCTTTTGACGATGGAGCCTTCGTAGGTGCCGGCCTCGGTGACGCCGATGTGCTGCGGGTAGTTCGTGCGCCTGGCCGCAAGGCGGCAGGCGTCCACGGTGAGGCGCACGCTGGAGGCCTTGAAGGAAAGCACGATCTCATCCCAGCCGGCGCGCTCGAGCATGCGCGCGTGGGCAAGGCCGCTCTCCACCATGCCCTCGGCGGTGACGCCGCCGTAGCGCTGAAGGATGTCGCGCTCCAACGAGCCGGCGTTGACGCCGATGCGCACCGGCACGCGGTGGGCGCGCAGGCAGTCCGCCAGCGCGCGCACGTTCTT
>DVGE01000148.1 GCA_018712885.1 Candidatus Pullichristensenella stercoripullorum
ATCCTCGCCCTGCTCAAGGACATCAACGAGCGGCTGGGCATCACCGTGGTGGTCATCACCCACGAAATGGCCGTCATCCGCCAGATCTGCACGCGCGTGGCCATCCTCGACGGCGGCCACATCGCCGAGGAAGGCAGCGTGGACGAGGTCTTCGTCCACACCCGCTCGGCGGCGGGCAAGCGGCTGTTCGGCATCCTTCCGGAGAATGAGGAGGAAGACCGCCCGCCCGTGCCGGCGCTGCGCATCGTCTTTGACGGCGGCATGGAGAACCAGCCCGTCATCGCCGATCTGGTCAAACAGTGCGACGTGGAGGTCAACATCCTCTCCGCCAACATCCGCCGCCTCAACGACAAGCCCTACGGCCAGATGCTCATCGAAATGCCGCGGGACGACGCCGCGCGGCGCAAGATCGTCGAATTCCTCACCGGCAAGGGCCTGACCGTCAAGGAGGTGTGGCCGCAATGAACTGGAACCAGATCTGGGAAGCGCTGGCGGAAACGCTGCAAATGACGCTGCCTTCCACGCTCATCAGCTACCTCATCGGCCTGCCGCTGGGCGTTCTGCTCGTCATCACCCGGCGCGGCGGCATCCGCCCCATGCCCACGTTCAACGCCGTGGCCGGCGCCATCGTCAACTTCCTGCGCTCCATCCCCTTCATCATCCTTTTGGCCATGCTCTTCCCGGTGACGCGCGTGGTCATGGGTCGCGCCATCGGCACCGTTTCGGTGATCTTCCCCCTGACGGTGAGCGCCTTCCCCTACGTGGCGCGCATGGTGGAGGGCAGCTTCAACGAGGTGGACAACGGCATTATCGAGGCCGCGCAGTCCATGGGTTCGAGCACCTTCCAGATCGTGCGCAAGGTACTCATCCCCGAGGCCATGCCCTCGCTGATCAACGGCTTCGCCATCTGCATGACCACCATCCTCGGCTACACCGCCATGGCCAGCGCCGCCGGCGGCGGCGGTCTGGGCGCTCTGGCCATCACCCGCGGCCTCAACCTGCGCCAGTACGACGTCATGTACGCGGCCAGCATTGTGCTGGTGATCCTCGTGCAGGTCATCACCATGCTCGGTTCCTACTTCACCCGCAAGTTCGACCATCGCATCCGCTGACGGTCCCGGGCTGCGGCCCGACCCCATACCCGACCCCAATTTCAAAAGGAGGAGTCCCCATGAAGAAACTGTTTGCCGCCCTGCTGGTGTTCGCGCTCGCCTTCACCGGCTGCGCCATGGCCGAGACGCTGTCCGTCATCGCCACGCCCAGCCCGCACGCGGAGGTCGTCCGCCTCATCGAGGAAGACCTTGCCGCCGCCGGCTATGAGCTGGAGCTGATCGAGGTCACGGACTACGTCACCGAGAACCCGGCCGTCGCCGGCGGAGACGTGATGATCAACTTCTTCCAGCACATCCCCTATCTGGACGGCTACAACGCCTCCGTCTCCGAGGAGGAGCAGCTCGCCGCCGTCATCCCCACCCACTTTGAGCCCATGGGCATCTATCCCGGCACCAAGACCTCTCTGGACGAGATCGCCGAGGGCGACGCCATCGCCGTGCCCAACGACCCCACCAACATGACCCGCGCCTTCCTGCTGCTGGCCGACGCCGGCCTCATCTCCGTGCCCGAGGGCACCACGCTGGAGAGCGTCGTCACCCCGGACGACATCACCGGCGACCTCAACCCCAACGGCCTTGAATTCTACGAGGCCAACGCGGAGCTCATCCCCGGCCTGCGCGGCGACGTGGCCTTCGCCATCATCAACGGCAACAACGCCGCCCTCGCCGGCCTCAACCCCAACACCGACGCCGCCTACGCCGAGACCGCCGACAGTCTCGCCGGCCAGTCCTACGTCAACGTGTTTGCCGTCAAGCCGGAAAACGCCGAGGCGGACTTCGTCAAGGCTCTGGAGAGCTGCGTCTACACCCAGAAAGTCTACGACCTCATCGTCGAGCGCGGCTTCGTGCCCACCTTCACCGTGGAGGCCGCGGAATAAGCCGTCAACTTCCCAACGCCTGCCCGATGCCACCGGGCGGGCGTATTTTCGTGGCGGACTGCCTCACAAAAAATATGTATTTTGCGTTAAATTCTGCATGATTTGTTATTTATTTGTTGCGAAACACGTTCGTTTCGCGTATAATAGACGTATTGAAAAAAGTTGATTATCAAACCGGCACATCTTGAGAGGAGCGTGACCCCGAATGAAACGGATCGGACTTCTGACCAGCGGCGGCGACTGCCAGGCGCTCAACGCCACCATGCGCGGCGTTGTGAAGGGCCTCAGCCACAACCTTACCGAACTGGAAGTTTACGGCTTCATGGACGGCTACAAGGGCCTGATCTATGGCGACTACCGCATGCTGACCTCGCGCGACTTTTCCGGCATCCTCACCAGGGGCGGCACCATATTGGGCACTTCCCGCCAGCCCTTCAAGATGATGCGCGTGCCGGACGAAAAGGGTCTGGACAAGGTCGAGGCCATGAAGCAGAACTACTACAAGCTCCGCCTCGACTGCCTGGTCATCCTCGGCGGCAACGGCACCCAGAAGACAGCCAACCTTTTGCGCGAGGAAGGCCTCAACATCATCCACCTGCCCAAGACCATCGACAACGACATCTACGGCACCGATATGACCTTCGGCTTCCAGAGCGCCGTGGACATCGCCACCGAAGCCATCGACTACATCCACACCACCGCCGCATCCCACAACCGCGTCTTCATCGTCGAGATCATGGGCCACAAGGTCGGCTGGCTGACGCTGCACGCGGGTATCGCCGGCGGCGCGGACATCATCCTCATCCCCGAAATTCCCTACGACATCGATAAGGTCATCGAAGCCATCCAGCACCGCACCAAGCAGGGCAAGGGCTTCACCATCCTCGCCGTGGCCGAGGGCGCCATCTCCAAGGAGGACGCCGCCCTTTCCAAGAAGGATCTCAAGGAAAAGCAGGCCGACTACAAGTACCCCTCCGTCTCCTACGAGATCGCCGAGAAGATCGCCAAGAAGACCGGCATCGAGATCCGCGTCACCGTGCCGGGCCACATGCAGCGCGGCGGCAGCCCCTGCCCGTACGACCGCGTGCTTTCCACCCGTCTGGGCGCGGAAGCCGCCAACCTCATCCTCAAAGAGCAGTACGGCTACATGGTGGGCATCATCAACGGCAAGGTCAAGAAAGTGCCCCTGGGCGAAGTGGCGGGCAAACTGAAGGTCGTCTCCCCGGACGATCAGCTCATCCAGCACGCCAAGCTCATCGGCATCAGCTTCGGCGACTAGGCGCCGCGAAAGGAGACAGGCGGGAAAACGCTTCCTGCCTGTTTTCCCGTCTGCGGCGCGCGTCGCACCGCAGTCACATTTTCTTCAAGAAACTGTTGGCTCATCAAGACATCTGCGCGCGAGGGCTGTGTTACAATAAGGCAAGCGCACCGCGCGCGGATACCAAAGTAAGACCAGGGGGATCTGCATGGCAGGCTTTTCTTACACTCAAAACCGGGAGCTTTCGTGGCTGAAATTCAACGAGCGCGTATTGGAAGAGGCGTATGCCGACGAAGTGCCGCTCTATGAACGGCTGAAGTTCATCGCCATCTTCACCAGCAATCTCGACGAGTTCTTCATGGTGCGCGTGGGCAGCCTCTACGATATGTCCCTCGATGGGGACGATCAGATCGACAACAAGACCGGGCTGTCCCCCTCGCAGCAGTTGGAGCGCATCTACCACGCCGTGGAACCGCTCTACAAAAAGCGCGACCGCTACTTCCGCGAGGTGGAAAACGCCCTGCGCGCCTATGGCATCGCCGACTTGAGCATCGACGAACTCAAGGGCGATGACGCCGTGTTCGTCTACGATTACTGGCGCTCCTGCGTGCTGCCGGTGCTGTCGCCGCAGATCGTCGACGATCACCATCCCTTCCCCTTCGTGGCCAACAAGGTGCCTCATGTGGCGGTGGAGCTGCAAAAGAAAAAGCGCACCATCATGGGCCTGATCCCCATGCCCGCGGCGCTGCCCTCGCTGCTGTTTCTGCCGGGGCAGGGCATCCGCTACGTGCATCTGGAAGATGTCATCTGCCGCTATGCCGAAGAAGCCTTCCCCGCCTACCCGGTGCTGTCGCGCAATATCTTCTGCGTCACCCGCAACGCCGACATCAGCCCCGAGGACGAGGAGTTCGCCCCCGCCGGCGATTTCCGTGAGAAAATGAAAAAGCTCGTCAAGCAGCGCTCGCGTCTCGCGCCCGTGCGCCTGGAGTGCGCGCAGCTGCTCAACGACTTCTTCTTCGGCATCCTCTCGGAAAAGCTCGGCCTCACGCGGGCGCAGATCTACGCCACCGAAGCGCCCTTCACCATGAGCTACGTCTACGGTCTCAGCCAGAAGTTCGATGAGGACATGGAAAAGCGCCTCTGCTACCGGCCCTTCACGCCGCAGCTCGTGCGCGGCAGTCTCTTCGACTTCCCCCGCGGGCGGGACGTGCTTCTGTCCTATCCCTACGAGAGCATGCAGCCGTTTTTGCGCCTCGTGCGCCGCGCCGCCAACGATCCCAGCGTCACCTCCATCCAGATCACCATCTACCGCCTGGCCAAGGAAGCCAAACTGATCGACTCCCTCTGCCTCGCGGCGGAAAACGGCAAGGAAGTGCTGGTGCTCATCGAGCTGCGCGCCCGCTTTGACGAGCAGAACAATATCGACTGGTCCGAGCGCCTGGAAACGGCCGGCTGCCGCGTCATCTACGGCTTCGAGGGCTTCAAGGTCCACTCCAAGGTCTGCCTCATCACCCGTCTGGAACACGGCAACCCCCGCTACGTCACCCAGATCGCCACCGGCAACTACAACGAAAAGACCGCCGCCCAGTACACCGACCTTTCCCTCATCACCGCCGACCAGAACATCGGCCACGACGCCGCCGAGTTCTTCCGCAACATGGCCATCGGTGATCTGGAAGAGGAGTACAAAACGCTGATGGTCGCCCCCCGCTGCATGAAGAGCCGCATCATGGAGCTGATCGACGAGGAGATCAAAAAGGGCAGGGACGGCCAGATCATCTTCAAGGTCAATTCTGTCACCGATCTGGAGGTCATCAACAAACTGTCGGAGGCTTCCTGCGCCGGCGTGCGCATCATGATGCTGGTGCGCGGTATCTGCTGCCTCCTGCCGGGCGTGCCGGGCTGCACGGAGAACATCCGCGTGTTCAGCATCGTCGGCCGCTATCTGGAACATTCGCGCAT
>DVGE01000149.1 GCA_018712885.1 Candidatus Pullichristensenella stercoripullorum
CCGGGCATGTCCGTGGTGCTGACGGTGATCTCGCTGGGCGCGCGCGTGGCGCTGGCCTACGCGCTCTCCGCCATCCCGGCGCTGGGAGTGGTGGGCATCTGGTGGTCGGTGCCCATCGGCTGGTTCCTGGCCGACGCGGCGGGGCTTTTCTACTACCTCTCCCGCAAAAAGCAGCTCTACGCCCTGCCAAAGCGGGCGAACTGACGCGCGCATTCTCCTCCCCCGCCGCTCATACCATGGCAGGGACGCCCCGCGGGGCGCGCCCGAGACTGGCAAAGGGGGAGCGGCGATGGAATTGCTGGGCATTTTCCACAAAAAGACCTGGATGGAGGCGCGCGGCGTCTGCGAGGCGCCGTACATCGAAAAGGGCGGCCACGCGCTTTCGGCGCGGGACGCGGCCACGAGCGGCGGGGTGATGGCCTGCGCGCTGGGGCGGATGCGCAACGCCGCCAAGCTGGCGGAGGAACTGGGGCTGATGCGCGAGGAGCGTTCGCTTGCGCGCATCGTACTGGCGGCCTACGCGCGCTGGGGCGAGGATTACATCGAACACATCGAGGGGCCGGTGTTGACGGCGGTGCTTGACCGCGACGCGGACGCGCTCATCCTCTGCCGCGACCGCATGGGCGAGCGGCGCGTGTTCTACACTGCCTCGGACGGCTGCGTGGCCTTCGCCGACCACCCGGACATGCTTTTGGAGGCGGGCTGTCTAAGGCCGGTGGTGGACATAGACGGCCTGCGCGAGCTGTTTGGCCTCGGGCCGGCGCGCACGCCGGGAAAGACGCCGTGGCGCGGCATGTACGCGCTGGAGCCGGGCTGCGCGCTGGTGGCGCGCGGGGAAAGCGCGCGCGTGCGGCGCTATTTCCGCCTTGAGGCGCGCGAACACGAGGACGACGCGGCAGCCACGGTGGAGACGGTGCGCATGATGATCGAGCGCGCCGTGGACGACATCGCGCCGCTGCGACCCGCCGCCATGCTCTCCGGCGGCATCGACTCCACGCTTCTGACCGCGCTTCTGCGCCAGCGCATGGAGCCGGTGCGCAGCTTTTCCGTGGACTACGAGGGCAACGACCGCCACTTCCGCGCCAACGCCTTTCAGCCCGCGCGCGACGCGCCCTACATTGCTCTGGCGGTGGAGCGCATCGGCTGCGAACACACGGCGGTGGAGCTTACGCAGGCGTCGCTGGCGCAGGCGCTTGAGGAGGCGGTGGACGCGCGCGGCTTCCCCGGCATGGCCGACGTGGACAGCTCGCTGCTGCTTTTTGCCCGCAAGATCGCCCCGGAAGCGCGCTTTGTGCTTTCCGGCGAGTGCGGCGACGAGGTATTCGGCGGCTACCCCTGGTTCCGCGACGCGCACAGCCTGAACGCCGATGCCTTTCCCTGGTCCGGCTCCGTGGAACTGCGCGCGGGCGTGCTCAAACGGCGCGTGCGCGAAAAGCTGGACATCCGCGGCTATGTGCGCGAAACGCTCTCCGAGGCCGTTGCCCGCGTGGAGCACCTGCCCCACGAGAGCGCCGACGGCCGCTGTTTGCGCACCATGCAGCACATGTGCTTTGAATTTTTCATGGCCAATTTGCAGGAGCGGGCGCTGACGATGTGCGAACACAGCCACGTGGAGGTGCTCACGCCCTTTGCCGACGAGCGGCTGATGCAATACGTCTACAATGTGCCGTGGGAGATGAAGTTCATGGGCGGGCGGGAGAAGGGGCTTCTGCGCGAGGCCGCGGGCACGCTGCTTCCCGAGGCCCTGCGCTACCGCAAAAAGAGCCCCTACCCCAAGACCTGCGACCCCGCCTACGCGCGCATCGTCTGCGGCATGACGCAGGGCATGCTGGCGGAAAAGAAAAGCCCCATTTTGCAGCTGGTGGACGCGCGGGCGCTGGAAAAGCTGGCGGCCTCCGACCTCTCCCCCACAAAGACGCCGTGGTTCGGGCAATTGATGGCCGGACCGCAGATGCTGGCCTACCTCTGGCAGGTGAACGCCTGGCTTGCCGACCGGCACGCCGAGATCGCCCTGTGAGCGCGAAGAGCGCCCCGGCCGCGCGGTCGGGACAGACGGCGCGCGACGGGCGGGCAGGCCGTTGAAAGCGCCCGCGGACTAGGAAAACGAACGATCGCCCTGATCCTCATCGCGTCAGGGCGATCGTTCGCGACCTTGCCAAAGCGGCCGAGCGCGCAGTCGAGGGGGCGGCGCTCCCGCCTCAGCCCGCGACCACCGCGCCGAAGTTGGGCAGCAGCGTCGTGCGCATGTAGATGTATTCCGTGAGCGTTTCCACGCTCTCGCCCTCGATGAGGAAGCGCACGCCGTCCACCCCGGAAAGGCCGCAGAGCGTGTTGACGATGGCGTAGACGGCGGTGCGCTCGCGCACCTCGTCCAAGTCCTGGCAGGCGCTGTAAAAGCGGGCGGAGAGGTTGACGGTGGCCACGCCGTCGCGCACGCGCACGCCGAGTATGTCCGTTTCATCCAGCGCCGCGGGCACAGGGCTGACCGCGCCGAGGGCGGCGGCCGTCTCCGTGGAAAAGAGCGCCGCGAGCAGGGCGCGGGGCGACAGCGCCTCGCCCTGGGACATGGCCACCTCGCGCAGCACCAGTTCGCCCGCGGCGTCGGCCAGGTAAAGGCGCGCGACGCTGCCGATGTAGCCGCTGAGATCGCGGCGGCGCAGGCCGCTTTCGTCAAAGGAGAGGATCGCGTCCCCGCGCGGCGCCTCGACGACGGGCACGCCGTCCACGTTGAGGCGCACGGCGTCCAATTCCGGATAAAATGAACACAGCGTCAGCGTCAGCGCGCCGCAGACCTGCCACATCTGCACGCCGCCGGCCTCCGCCGCCGCGAGCGCTTTGCCGCTGAGGTTGAGTTGCAGCACGCGCTCCCCCTCGCCGGTGACGGTGAGCGCCGGATCGCCCGCCAGCAGCGTGCCCGTGGGCGAAAGGGCGCGGGCGCAGGACAGCGCCGCCGGCCCGGCGCAGAGCGCGTCCACCAGGGCGCGGGCGCAGCCATCCTCCCCGAAGGTGACCTCGCGCGTTTCCGGCACCAGCCAGTTTCCATCCTCGGAGGGGAAATAGAGCGCCGCCACGCGCGTGACGGAGCCCTGCGCGTTGCCCAAATAGCGGTCGGCCTCGGCCTGCATCTGCGCCCACACGGTGGTCACATCCTCGCCGACGTCGGTGAACACGCCGCAGGGCAGGCCGAGCAGCCCCTCCTCGCGCCCGCCGATGAGCACGTTCACGCCCTCCACGCCTTCCAGCTCCAGGAGCGTGCCGGCAATGGCCAGATACATGCGCAGAAGCTCCTGCTCGCTCTGCACGTTGCGGGCGTCGATGGAGAGATCCACCGTCACCAGAGCGCCGGAAACCTCGCGGGAGATCACCCGCGTGTCGCCAGGCACCACGCTCACCTGCGCGGGGCCGCCCGTGGGATCAAGGAGCGTTTCGAGCACTACGTCCAGCAGCGTTTCCCCGCTCTGCACCAGCAGCGTGCGCGTGGCCGGCGAAAGGGAGATGCCGTCGCTGGCGGCATAATAGAGCGTAGCTTCATAAAAATATTCCGCCGCGGCTTCGCCCAGCAGCATCTGGGGCGCTTCCTCCTCCGGCTCGGGCAGCGTCTCTTCGGCAAGAGCGCCGAGCGCGAGAAGGACGACGGCCAGGATCAGCGCAAGCGCGCGCTTCAAACGATCACCCGCTTTCCGGCGGCGGCGCCGCCGCTATTTTGTGACGATGGGAAGCTCAATGACGAACGTGGTGCCCTTGTTCTCCTCGCTCTCGGCGCGGATATCGCCATCGTGCAAAAGCACGATCTGGCGCACGATGGAAAGGCCGAGGCCCGTGCCGCCCGTTTCGCGCGAGCGCGCCTTGTCCACGCGGTAGAAGCGGTCGAAGATATGGGGCAGGTCGGCGGCGGGGATGCCGATGCCGGTATCCTCCACGCGCACCACGGCACGCTTGCCGGCGCGGGCAAGCTCCACGCGCACCTCGCCGCCGCGGGGCGTGTACTTGATGGCGTTGTCGATGACGTTGTAGAACACCTGCTGGAGTTTTAAGCTGTCGCCCACGGTCTCGCAGGGGTCGCGGATGAGGCAGGAAAGCTCGATGCCGCGTTCGCGCGCCAGGGGCGAGAGGCGCTTGACCTGCTCGGTGACGACGTCGCGCAGGCGGATGTCGGCGACGTTGAGGCGCATGCCGCCGCTGTCGATGTTGACCAGGGTCAAAAGAT
>DVGE01000150.1 GCA_018712885.1 Candidatus Pullichristensenella stercoripullorum
CAGGAACAAGGCTTTCGGACATCGTTTTCTGCGCGCGGCGGTACTCCAACAGTATATCGCCTACGCATGGTTGTTGCTGAACATGGCGCTGGCTCTATGGACGGACACAGGAACAGGCGGTTTGCGCGCAAGGGACATCCATGCATATTACATCGGATGCGACATTGTATTTGTTTTGAGCGTTGGCATTTTTTACAAAGTATATAAATGACCCGCCTGTCCCCGCTGTTCTTCGTGGCGGGAGGCGGCGCGGAGAGCTGTGCGATAGAATAGCGCCACGCGAGGCGAGCGAACGCCGTGGCGCGGGAAGAAGGGAAAACCCCTGCGGTTCAGAAAATTTGCCGCCGAGTTTCGCGGCATCACGGACGACCGACGGCTGGCGCCGCGTTCTCCGGGGTCTGACGGGGCATTTTTGATGGAATCTCGGGACGCGGCGTGCTTTGTTATGCTGGCGGGGCTGCTCTGCTCATGCTCGCGGTGACGCTCGCCCTGCAAGCCGGCGCTCAAAGCGAAGGCCGCGATCACCGGCGCGCTGGAGGCGGTATACGCCTTTAAGGACGCCGGGGGCAACGATGTTCTCGGCCTGCGCCCTTCCTGACGCTCGGCAAGCGTGGACGCAAAACCGGGGAGTGTGAGGCGAACGGATGGCGCGGATGCTGCCGCCCGGCAAAGGGGCGGTTGACAGCAAAGCGCCGCGCAGTCGGAAAAGACCGGCTGCGCGGCGCTTTTTTGCCGCTCGCTTAGCGAAGGCGCAGGTTTTCGCGGTCGAGCACCGCGCGGTTGACCACATGCACGGGCAGCTCCCCGGGCGTAAGGCAGCGCAGAGCCTCGGCGATGACCGATTCCGCCAGGCGGCGGTAGCTGCGGGAAGAGTAGTACGACATGTGCGGCGTGAGCAGCACGTTGTCCATGTTAAGCAGCGGATCGTCGGGCGCGGGGGGCTCCTGTTCCCGCACGTCGAGCACCGCGCCGGCGATCTGGCCGCCGCGCAGCGCTTCGATCAGGGCCTTTTCGTCGATCAAACCGCCGCGGGAGGTGTTGATGACGACCGCGCTGGGCTTCATCCAGCCAAATTCGCGCGCGCCTACGGCGTGATGGGTCTGCGCATTGAGCGCGCAGTTGATGGAAAGGAAGTCGCAGGCGGCGAACAGCTCCTCGCGCGACACGCTGCGCACGCCCATGGCGAGGTCGGCGTCGGAAAGGTGTTCGGAGCAGGAGATCACCTGCATATCCAGCGCCAGCGCCAACTGCGCCACGCGGCGGCCGGCGTTGCCAAAGCCGTAAACGCCCAGCACCTGCCCCGCCGTCGGGCCCATGCCCGCGTCGAGCGTGGCGCGCGCCTCCAGCCACCTGCCGGCCTTGACCGCGGCGTTGTAGGGCACGAGGCGCTTGTTCCAGGCGAGTATGCCGAGGATGACGTATTGCGCCAGCTCCGTCTGGCAAAAATCGGGCACATTGACCACGGCGATGCCGTTTTCCGTGGCGGCGTCCAGATCGACGCGGTCAAAGCCGATGCCGTAGCGCACGACGGCGCGCAGCCGCGGCAGGCGCTCAAGCACGCCGCGGGTGATGTAGGATTCGTTGGTGATGAGCACGTCGGCCTGCGCAGCCGCGGCAACGACCTCGTCGTCGCTGCGGCAGATCACGCCGCGCAGCGCCACGTCCGGCCGCCCGGCAAGGGCGGCGCGCTCGATGGGCAGTGCGAGATCCGTGCCGGGCAGATCCGTGCGGACGATCAGGCGCGCGGGGCTCACTTGAAGTTCTCCGCTTCGACCTTCAGCACGCCGTCAAACAAAGAGGTGAGGAAAGCGGCGCGCTCCGGGGCGGCGCCCTTGACGAAGCTGTTGTTCAGGAAAGCGTCCACCATGGCGCAGGCCTGGCCCTTGCCCACCACGTTGGCGCCCATGGCCAGCGCGTTGGCGTTGTTGATGAAGGGGATCATGTCGGCGGTGAAGACGCTCTCGCAGCAGACGCAGTACACGCCCTTGAACTTGTTGCAGACGATGCTCATGCCCGCGCCGGAGCCGCAGATGACGACGGCCTTTTCCGCGTCCCCGCGCTGCAGGGCGCGCGCCGCGGCGGAAGCCGCCTCGGGGTAGGTCACCTTTTCGTCGGCGGACTTCTGGCCCACGTCGATCACTTCATGGCCGCAGGCCTGCAGGTGTTCGAGCACCTGCGCCTTGAGCGGATAGCCGGCAAATTCACAGGACAGGATCACTTTCATGGAAATTTTCCTCCTTTGGACGCGAATGTATTGACAAGGTCGCGGTAGCGTGTTAAGATTAGGAATATAAATATATTAGCCGGGAACAAGTATAACATACGCCGACTAAAATTTCAAGAGCCAATGCAAAATAAAGGGGTGTGTTTTCATGGGTGTTGTCAGCGAACTGGTGCAGAGGATGAAGATCCCGGAGATGATGCGCGTGCGTCAGAAGTTTGACGATACGGCGATCCAGGACGTGCCGGCGGTAACGAACGAACAGCTCCATCAGGAGAAGATCCGCAGCCTCATCCGTCCGGGCATGCGCATCGCCATCGGCGCGGGCAGCCGCGGCATCAGCAATTACGCGACCATCATCAAGTGCATCGTCGATTTTGTCAAGGAGATGGGCGCGGAACCGTTCATCGTGCCGGCGATGGGCAGTCACGGCGGCGCGCTCGCCGAAGGGCAGCGCCAGATGTTGGCGGGCTACGGCATCACTCCGGAAAACATGGGCTGCCCGGTGCGCTGCTCGATGGAAACGAAGGTGATCGGCCGCACCGCGGACGACCGCTATCCGGTGCAGATCGACAAGTACGCGGCCGAGGCCGACGGCATCATCATCTGCAACCGCATCAAGGCGCACACCGCCTTCCGCGGCCCCTATGAGTCGGGCCTGATGAAGATGCTCGCCATTGGCCTGGCCAAGCAGAAGGGCGCTGAATTCTGCCATTCCCGCGGCTTTAAGTATATGGCGGAGATGGTGGAGCTTTTCGGCCGCGGCATCATCAGCAACGCCAACGTCCTCTTCGGCGTGGCGCTGCTGGAGAACGCCTACGATAAGACCGTGGAGATTCACGCCCTTACCTCCCCGGAGATCATCGAGCAGGAGCCGGCGCTCCTCGAGCGCGCCAAGGCCTATATGCCGCGCATCCGCGTCGAGCACGCCGACCTGCTGATCGTCGACGAGATCGGCAAGAACATCTCTGGCGACGGCATGGACCCGAACATCTCCGGCACGTTCGCCGTGCCCTATGCCTCCGGCGGCATCGACGTGCAGCGCGTGGCCGTGCTCGATATCTGCGAGCAGTCCCACGGCAACACCATCGGCTGGGGTATGGCGGACTGCTCTACCCGGCGCGCCTTTGACAAGTTCGACAGCGAGGCCACCTATCCCAACTCCCTCACCTGCCTGGTGACGCAGGTCAGCAAGATCCCCATGATCTTCAAAAACGACAAGGAGTGCATCCAGGCCGCCATCAAGACGCTGGCGGACGTCGATCACGACGACGTGAAGGTCGTGCGCATCAAGAACACGCTGGCCATGGGCGAGATCCAGGTGTCCGCCAACCTCCGCCCGGTCGTGGAAGCCGACCCCAATATGGAGATCGTCAGCGAGCCTGAACCCATGCCCTTCGACGAGAACGGCAACCTCTTCTGATCCTTTTGCGCCGCATCCACGCCGGGTGCGGCGCTCTTTTGTGATTCATGCGCAGCGATATATATGGTCATATCGTACATATATCAAGATAAAAAACATACAAACATACAAAACATTAAAGAACACCTTGAAAAATATACGAGGCATGTGGTAATATATTATTGCTGGCGATGCATGGCAGCATCGCATAAATTTAAGGGAGGTTGAACCATGAAAAAGATCCTTGCCATTCTCCTTGCACTCACACTCGTACTGTCTGTGGGCGTCGCCGCCATGGCCGAGGAGGAGACCGAACTCTGGGGCGAAGGCCTGAAGATCGGCCTTGCCCAGATGCACTACACCAACGCCTTCCGTATCGCGGAGACGGAGAGCGTCATCAGCGCTTTTGAGGCTGTTGGCGCCGAGGTCGTCTGGAACGAGGCCGGCAACGACACCGCCACCCAGGTGGCCAACGCCAAGGACCTGCTCGCGCAGGACATCGACTACCTCCTCCTGCCTCCGAAAGAGGAAGCCGGCCTGGTGCCCGCGTTGGACGCCGCCAAGGAAGCCGGCGTGCCGGTCATCCTGCTTGACCGTTCCGCCAACGGCGAGCCCGGCGTCGACTACGTGACCGCCATCCGCTCCGACGCCATCGCCGAGGGCGAGTGGTGCGCGCAGTGGATCATCGACAACTATCCGGACGGCGCCAACATCGTCGAGGTCTTCGGCGCTCCCGGCTCCACCACCGCCATGGACCGCGCGGAAGGCTTCTGGAACCTGCTGGCTGAGGCTGGCGATCAGTATGTGAAGCTCGACAGCCAGGTCGGCGACAACATGCGCGATACCGCCCAGAAGGTCACGGAGAACATGATCCAGGCCCACGGCAGCGACATCGACATCATCGTCACCCACTCCGACGAAATGACCTTCGGCGCGCTGCAGGCCATCGAGGGCATGGGCTATGTTGCCGGCGAGGACTTCAAGGTCCTGTCCATCGGCGACGGCGCCAGCGCGCTGCTCGAGGCGATCATCGACGGCCGCGTTGCCGCTTGCTCCGAGTGCTCCCCGCTTCTTGGCCCGCAGGCCGTGGAAGTCGTCAAGACCCTGGAAGAGGGCGGCACCGTCGAGGGCCTGATCTGGGCCAACGACCGCTTCTTCACCATCGAGAACGCTGCCGAAGAGCTGGAAAAGGCTGGCTGGTAAAAATTTGAGCCGGATCTGACTTGATGCGGCAAGGGGCGCAGCCGCCAGATCAACTGGCGGCTGTTCCTCTTCACGGAAGGCATGGCCGGGTCGTTCGGCATCGACCGTTTATCATGGAGCTTCCCTGCATATCCCAGTGCAAGTACGAGGGCTTGCCCCTCTTTCCATTATAAGATCTGTGCGCGGATCGAATCGTCCCCCATGGTTGACAAGAACGATAGGAGGAACCCGAAATATGAGCAACGAGATATTGCTTGAAATGAAAAATATTTCGAAGACCTTCCCGGGCGTGCGCGCTTTGAAGAATGTGAGCTTCAGCGTGCGCCGGGGCGAGGTCATGGGTCTGATGGGCGAAAACGGCGCGGGCAAGTCCACGCTCATCAAGATCCTCACGGGGTATTATCACCGCGACGCCAACTCCGGCGAGGAGATCTTCGACGGCAGGAACATCAACCCCAAGAGCACGCTGGAAGCGCAGCGCATGGGCATCAGCCCGATCTTCCAGGAGCTGAACCTGGCTCCGAACCTCACCATCGCCGAGAACATCTTTCTGGGCAACGCGCCGAAGAAGCACGGCGCGATCGACTGGAAGGCGATGCGCGAAAAGGCGAAGGAAGCCATGCGCGAGCTGGGCGTGGACGTGGACGTGAGCGGCCTGCTCAGCCGCCAGCCCACCGCCATCCAGCAGATGGTCTCGGTGGCGCGCGCGCTCTCCATCAACGCCAAACTGCTCATCATGGACGAGGCGACGTCCTCTCTGGACAACGCGGAGGTCGACATACTGTTCAACGCCGTGCGCCGGCTGAAGGAAAAGGGCATCGCCACCATCTTCGTCACCCACAAGATGGATGAGATCTATAAGATCTGCGACCGCGTCACCATCCTCAAGGACGGCGAGTTCGTCACCTGCCAGCCCATCGAGGAGATGCCGAAGCTGAAGCTGATCTCGCTGATGCTCGGCCGCGACGCCTCGACGCTCATCAACAAGCGCAAGGCCTACGATCCTGCCAAGGAGAACGCGGAAGTGCTCTGCGAGGTCAAGGAGATCCGCACCGGCACGCACCGGCTCAACGGCATCAATCTCAAGATCCGCAAAGGCGAGGTGCTCGGCCTGGCCGGGCTGCTCGGTTCCGGGCGCACGGAGACGGCCAAGGTCATCTTCGGCGACGACCAGATGTACGTGGGCGAAGTGTTCATGCGCCAGCAGGCCGTGCACTTCAAAAGCCCCGAGCAGGCCATCAAGTCCGGCCTTGCCTTCTGCTCGGAAGACCGCAAGGGCGAGGGCATCTTCCCCAACATGAGCGTTGCGGACAACCTCACCATGCCGATCATGGACCGCGTGAGCCGCTTCGGCATGGTCAACCGCCGCAAGCAGAACGAGATCACCCGCGATTATATCCAGAAGATGTCGATCAAGACGCCTTCGGAGAACACGAAGATCAAGGATCTTTCCGGCGGCAACCAGCAGAAGGTCATCCTCTCCCGCTGGCTGGCGACCAAGCCGGATCTGGTCATACTCGACGAGCCGACCCGCGGCATCGACGTAGGCGCCAAGGGCGAGATCGAGGATCTGATCCGCGAGATCTCCGAACAGGGCATCAGCGTCCTTTACATCTCCTCTGAGATGGACGAGCTCGTGCGTGGCTGCGACCGCGTGGCGGTGTTGCGCGACGGCCGCGTGGTCGGCGAGCTGACCGGCGAGGACATCTCGTCTGACAATATCATGAAGGCCATCGCCATGGGCGAAGCCGTCTGACGAAAGGGGAGGACAGCGATATGAACAACAACGTCAAAACCGTGCAGCGGCAGCCGCTGACTGCGCGCGAGATATTCATGCGTTACGGCGCGGGCATCGCGCTGGCGCTGCTGCTGCTGATCAATATTTGCATCACCCGCAACTTCCTGTCCCTGAACACGTTGTGGCTGATCGTGCGTCAGGCGACGCCTCCGCTGTTCATGGCCATTGGCATGACGCTGGTCATCTCCTCCGGCGGTATCGACATTTCCACCGGCTCGATGATGGCCTTTGCGGGCTTTATCGTGGCCAAGGGCATCACTTCGGGCGGCAACTTCTGGCTGTTCACCATACTGGCCCTCATTGCCTGCGGTCTGGTGGGCGCTTTCAGCGGTTTCCTCATCGGCAAATGCAAGGTGCAGCCGGTCATCCTCACGCTGGTCATGCAGATCGTCATGCGCGGCGTGACGGTGATGCTGGCCCAGTCCAACGTCTTCCCCCTCGACCGCAAGACACTCTACCCCGAGGTCAATCTGCTGGGCGTCTACCGCTTCCCCGGCGACGCGCGCGTGCCCATCCAGCTGGTGTTCTTCATTGCCGTCATTATCATCGGCATCATCCTGGTGCAGAAGACGGTGCTGGGCAAGCGCATCGAGGCCATCGGCGGCAATGAGCGCGCGGCGCGGCTTTCCGGCATCAACACCGTGCGCGTCATCACCATCGTCTATGTGCTCTCGGCCGTGTTCGCCGCCTGCTGCGGCATCCTCACCATGTGCCGCAACGCCGCGCTCGACCCCAACGAGCTGGGCACGAACTACGAAATGGACGCCATCGCCGCGGTCGCCGTGGGCGGCACGTCCATGAAGGGCGGCAAGGCCAACGTCATCGGCGCCATCATGGGCTGCGTCATCATGATCCTCATCGGCACGACCGTCAACATGAACGGCCTGCCCTACGCGGTCGCCAACATCATCAAGGCCATCGTCATCATCGTGGCCCTTGCGATCCAGCGCGAAAAGAATGTCTAAGGAGGGCGGACGGCATGAATAAAAAGTTGAATGTTTCAGACTTCATCAAGCGCAATACCGCTTTCCTGGCGGTCATCCTGATGATGATCGTCGGCGCGTCGCTGTATGGCAACACCTTCATCAACTACAAGCGCAACCTGCTCAACGTGCTGCTGAGCGCCTCGATGCTGGGCATCATGGGCACGGGCGTGAACATGTGCTTCCTCATCGGCGCGCGCGATCTGTCCGTGGGCGCGGTGGCGGCGGCGGCGAGCATGTTCTCCGCGTTCGCCAGCCCCTACGGTCTCGCGGCCAGCCTGGCGGCGGGCCTGGTGTGCGGCGGGCTCTTCGGCCTGCTCAACGGCATCGTGGTCGCCAAGTTCAAGGTGCAGCCCTTCATCGCCACGCTGGGCACGCAGCTCGCCGCCCGCGGCGTCGCGCTGCTGGTCAACAACGAGCTCTCCAAGGAGATCGCCGACACCGCGCTCGCCCTGAAGAACATGGGCAACGGCAACATCTTCGGGCTGATCCCGGTCCCGGCGGTGATCTTCATCGTGCTGCTGGTGGTGCTGACGCTGGTGCTCGGCTACACGCACTTCGGCCGTTCCGTCTACGCCATCGGCGGCAACGAGGAAGCCGCGGCGATGATGGGCGTGCAGGTGGACAAGGTCAAGACGCTGGTATTCGTCCTCAGCGGCCTCACCTCCGGTCTGACGGGCGTCATCCTCAGCGGCCACATCAACGCCGGCCAGCCCACCTCCTTCGTCGGCTGGGAAATGACCATCATGGCGGCCATCGTCATCGGCGGCACCAGCACGACCGGCGGCGTGGGCAAGATCACCGGCATCTTCTTCGGCGTCATCTTCCTGCAGCTGATCACCAACATCATCAACCTCAACGGCAGCATCAGCCCGTACTGGAAGGACGTCATCACCGGCGCCATCCTGCTGGGCGCCGTGCTCATCCAGCGCTTCACCGAGCGCCGCGGCGAGCTGGCCGCGCTGCGCGTCAATGTGGAAGGGGGCGCCGCGAAATGAAATTCTGTCTGGCCGTGGGCAAGACCACTTCGCCCACGACGCCGCTGCTGTTGGAAGGCGATTTTGTCGAGAGCATGCGCCGCGCCCGCGCCATGGGCTACGACGCGGTGGAGATCCACACCCCGGAACCGGATCAGCTCGACGTCGAACGGCTGCGCCGCGCCTGCGACGAGCTGGGCATGTTCATCGCCACGCTTGGCACGGGCATGATCTACGGCAAGTACGGCCTCTACCTGATGGACCCGGACGAGGAGCGGCAGGCGCGCATCGTCGCCATGGTCAAGCGCTACATCGACATCGCCCAGACCATCGGCAGCAAGGTCACCATCGGCAGCATCAAGGGCAACGTGCCCAAGGGCGCCGACCGCGCCGCCTGCCTGGAGATCATGGGCAAGTGCATGCGCGAGATCTCCGCCTACGCGGTGGAAAAGGGCGTGTATGTGCTCCTGGAGGCCACGAACCACTTTGAGAACAACGTGCTCAACACCGGACGCGACGTGCACGACTTCATCGAGCGCTACGCGCTCAAGAACGTGCAGGTGCTGATCGACAGCTTCCACGTCAACATCGAGGAGCGGTCGGTGGCCGGCGGCCTGCGCGACGCGGGCGAATACCTGGGCCACATACACTTTGGCGACAACATCCGCTGGTATCCCGGCGCGGGCGCTTTCGATTTCGACGCCTTCTGCCAGGGCATCCGCGACGTCGGCTACGACGGCGTGCTCTCGGTCGAGGTCTTCCCCCTCCCGGATGGGGAAACGGCGGCGCGCAGAAGCATTGAATTTTTCCAAAAGCACTTTAATTGAGTCCCAAAACGTTGCAAATTAACGAAAATTTGGCTAGAATGAAAGGAGGTGACGGACATAAACACGCTGATGTATACAGAGGGGATAGAGGACATGCTGGAGGTACTGGAGCGACGGAGCAAAGAGAGTGCCAGCGAGTATGTGCGGCGCGTGTTGGAGTACAATATCGTCCATATGAGGCTCCTGCCGGGCGAACAGCTGCAGGAGAAGGCGCTCGCTGAAGCGCTCAACGTGAGCCGGACGCCCATCCGCGAGGCGATCCTGGAATTGAAGCGGCGCAACATCATCGACATCTACCCGCAGCACGGCACCTTCGTGTCTTATCTGGACAATGGATACAGCGACGATATCCGTTACCTCCGCTACGTGTTCGAAGCGGAGCTGATGGCGAAAGCCTGCGAGATACGCGACCGCGAGATCATCGACCGCATGTATGAAAACTTGCAGCTGCAAAAACTCTACATCTGGCGCGACCGCGATCGCTTTCTGACGCTGGACGACGAGTTCCACGGCGCGATCTACAGCATGTGCGGGCGGGACTTCATCTATCAGGTGGTGCGGGAAAGCTCCCTGCATTTCGACCGCATGCGCCTGATCAGCTACGACCTGGACTCTGCGCGAGAGCTGATCGACGAGCACGCGGCGATGATCGAAGGCATCGAAACGGCGGACGCGCAAAGAGCGCGCGCGCTGTGTCAGCGTCACCTCACCCGCGCGCTCAGCGATTACGACCGCATCAAGCGCATGTATCCGCAGTATTTCAAGCCGGAGAAAGGATGAGCCATGGGGGATTTTTCGGGAAAGACCGTCGTTGTCACCGGCGCGGGCGCGGGCATCGGCCGCGCCGCGGCGCTGGCCTTCGCGCGGCGCGGCGCTGAGCGCGTCATCGTCAACGGACGCAGCGCCCGCGTGGAGGACGCGGCGCGCCAGATCGCCGCGCTGGGCGTGCAGTGCGCCGCCGTCGTCGGCGACATCGGCAAAGAAGAGACGGTCGAGCGGCTGTTCGCGGCCGCGGAAAACGTCGATATACTGGTCAACTGTGCCGGCATCGTCCCGCAGGGCGATCTGCTGAGCACCGATATGTCCGTCTGGGACGAGGCCTTTGACACCAACGTCAAAAGCGTGTTCCTTACCTGCCGCGAGGCCGTGCGCCGCATGCGCGGCAGAGGCGGGGCCATCGTCAACGTCGCTTCGGTGGCCGGCTTCAAGGGCATCAGGAACCGGGCGCTCTACGCCGCCACCAAGGGCGCGGTCATCGCGCTGACGAGATCCATGGCGGCGGAATATGTGGCCGAGGGCATCCGCGTCAACGCCGTCAGTCCCGGCACCGTGCTCAGCCCCTCTTTGCAGGCGCGCATCGACACGGCGGCCGACCCGGCGGAGGAAAAGCGCATGTTTGAGCGCCGTCAGCCCATCGGCAGGCTCGGCACGCCGGAGGAGATCGCCGAGGCCATACTCTTCCTGGCCGACCCCGCCAACAGCTATATGACGGGCGAAAACCTCGTCTGCGACGGCGGCGCCACGGCCTGAGAACGACACGAAGATAACGGAGGAACGATATGCTCAATTCCGCGTCGATCATCAACTGCAGCTTCCTGCACATGAAGGAAGAACTCGATCAGCTCGTCGCCGGCGGCACGCCCATGTTCCACATCGACCTGATGGACGGCCACTACGTGCCCAACCTCTGCATGCCCATCAAATTGATCGAGGAACTGAAGAAAAACTATCCCCAGATCATCATGGACGTACACATCATGGTGACCGATCCGTCCAGCTACGTGCGCCGCCTGGCGGACGCGGGGGCGGACTATGTCTCCTTCCATACCGACGCCACCCGCTTCGTGCGCCGCACCATCAATGAGATCCGCGCCGCGGGCATGAAGCCGGGCATACTCATCAACCCCAGCCAGCGCATCGACCATATCGAGCCTTTCATCAAGTATGTCGATATGATCACGCTGATGACCGTGGAGCCCGGCTTTGCCGGCCAGCCCTTCCTGGAAGGCGGCATGGAGCGCCTGCAGGAGATCGCCGACCTGCGCCGCAAGCACGGCTGCGAATTCCTCATCAACGTCGACGGCGGCATCGACTACGAAAAGGGCCGCCGCTGCAAGGAGATCGGCGTGGATGTGATCGTCGGCACGGTACACAATATCTTCCGGCAGCCCGAGGGACTGACCGAGGCATGCCGCCGCTTCAACCGCGAACTGGGCTGAGCGGCGCGCGAAAGCGACAACGGAAAGGGGGAGGGAAATGGATATTCATTCCACCATCAGGCTCAACAACGGCGTGGAGATCCCCGTGGAGGCGCTGGGCGTGTTCAAAGTGCCGCAGGAGGAGACCGCGCAGTGCGTCCGCTGGGCGCTGGAAGCGGGCTACCGCCACATCGACACCGCCGCCGTCTATGGCAACGAGCGCGGCGTCGGCCAGGGCATCCGCGATTCCGGCGTGCCGCGGCAGGACGTCTTCCTGACCACCAAGCTCTGGAACGACGATATGCGCAAGGGCCGCGTGCGCGAGGCCTTTGAAGAGAGCCTGGAAAAACTCGGCACCGATTACGTGGATCTTTACCTCATCCATTGGCCCGTGGCCGGCGTGTTTTCCAAGTGCTGGGCGGAGATGGAGGCGCTGCAGCGCGAAGGGCGCATCCGCGCCATCGGCGTGAGCAACTTCCACCAGTACCACATGGAGGAACTGCTCAAAACGGCGAAGATCGTGCCCGCGGTGAACCAGATCGAGCTGCATCCGCTGCTGACGCAAAAGCCCCTTTCGCAGTACTGCCGCTCGCTGGGCATCGAGATCGAGGCTTACAAGCCCCTGGGCGGCACCGGCCCCCACAATATGGCCGGCGACGAGCAGATCTGCGCCATCGCGCAGCGCTACGGCAAGTCCGGCGCGCAGCTGCTTTTGCGCTGGAGTTTGCAGCATGGCAACATCATACTGCCCAAGTCCACGCACAAGGAGCGCATCGTCGCCAACGCGGATATTTACGATTTTGAGATAACGGCGGAAGATATGGCGGCCCTGGACGCCATGAACCGCGATTTCCACACGGGCAGCAACCCGGATACGTTCGATTTCTGAGCGGCTGGAGCGCCTGTGGAGGGGATTTCCTGCCGCACCGGAGAGCAAGAACAAAGCTGGGGCCGCGAAACAGGGCTTGCCGGGCGGCAGGATTTTCTTGGACATGTCACTAATATATCAGCGGCGTTTCGGCGCAAATTTGGCGGGCTGCGCCAGATCCGCGCCCGCCGCCATCCCTGTGCGCGAGCACGCAATGATAGGAGGGTATATCGTGAAAAAAGCGGATATCGGAATGATCGGCCTTGCGGTCATGGGTGAGAATCTGGTCGTCAACATGTTGGATCACGGCTTCCGCGTGGCGGTGTTCAACCGCAATACGGACAAGGTGCGCAACTTTGTCGAAGGCCGGGGCAAGGGCCGCGACGTCGTGGGCGCGTATTCGCTGCAGGAACTGGTGGACAGCCTTGAGCCGCCGCGCCGCGTGATGATGCTCATTCGCGCCGGCAGCGCGGTGGACGAGATGCTTTCCAAGCTCACGCCGCTTCTGGAGAAGGGCGACATCATCATCGACGGCGGCAACTCGAATTTCCGCGACACCATCCGCCGCACGGCGCAGATGGAGGCGCTCGGCCTGCGCTATGTGGGCTGCGGCGTGTCCGGCGGCGAGGAGGGCGCGCTGCGCGGCCCGAGCCTCATGCCCGGCGGTTCGCCCGAGGCGTGGCCCTATATCCGCGATATACTGCAGGCCATCGCAGCCAAGGCGGACGGCGCGCCCTGCTGCGAATGGGTGGGCGAGAACGGCGCCGGCCACTTCGTGAAGATGGTCCACAACGGCATCGAATACGGCGATATGCAGATCATCTGCGAAGCCTATCACCTGATGCGCGCGCTGCTGGGCATGACGCCCGCGCAGATCGGCGACGTGTTTGCCCGCTGGAACCGGGGCATGCTCGACAGCTACCTCATCCAGATCACCGCCGAGATCCTCAAAAAGACCGATGAGGACGGCGCGCCGCTGGTGGACAAGATCCTCGATACCGCCGGGCAGAAGGGCACCGGCAAATGGACGGGCATCGAGGCGCTGGACGAGGGCACGCCCCTCACGCTCATCGGCGAGGCCGTGTTCGCCCGCTGCCTCTCGGCCATGAAGGACGAGCGCGTGCATGCTTCCTCCGTGCTCACGGGGCCGGAGCCGAAGTTCGAGGGCGACGCGCAGGCGTTCATCGACGCGCTGGAGCAGGCGCTCTACGCCGCCAAGATCATCTCCTACGCGCAGGGCTACATGCTGATGCGCGCCGCCGCCAAGACCCACAACTGGAACCTCAACTATGGCGGCATCGCCCTGATGTGGCGCGGCGGCTGCATCATCCGCAGCGTCTTCCTGGGGAAGATCAAGGAAGCCTACGAGCGCGATCCCGGCCTGGAGAACCTGCTTCTGGACGAGTACTTCGCCCAGAAGGTGCTCGCCTGCCAGAAGGGACTGCGCACGGTGTGCGCGCAGGCGGTGGAAAACGGCATCCCCACGCCGGTGCTCTCCAGCGCGCTGAGCTATTACGACGGCTACCGCAGCGAACGCCTGCCGGCCAATCTTCTGCAGGCGCAGCGCGATTACTTTGGCGCGCACACCTATGAGCGCGTGGACGCGCCGCGCGGCGAGTTCTTCCACACCAACTGGACGGGCGAAGGCGGCTCCACCGCCGCCAGCACCTATACGGTCTGAAAAGACGCCGCGATCAAATGGGAGGGAATATATTTATGAAAGGTCAGACGGTCTACGCGCCGGAAGGCGGCCGCATCGACGATGCGCAGCTGAAAAGCATCCTTGAAGACGCGATCTCGGACTGCCGGGATCGGCTGAAAAAAGTGCTGTTGCTGATCCCGGATTATACGCGCTATCACTCCAATGGCGGCAAGATCGCCAATATACTCTATCACCTTTTGCAAGACACCTGCCAGGTGGATCTGCTCGAGGCGCTGGGCACCCATCAGCCGATGACCCCGGAACAGATCGCCGATATGTACGGCGACATTCCGCAGGAGCGCTTCATCGCGCACAACTGGCGCACGGACGTGGTGAAGATCGGCGTCGTGCCGGCTGACTTCGTCAGCGAAGTCTCCGAGGGCGTCTACAACGAGGCGATCGACGTGGAGGTCAGCCGCCACCTCTATGAGGGCTATGACCTCATCCTCTCCATCGGCCAGGTGGTGCCCCACGAGGTCGTGGGCATGGCCAGCCATTCCAAGAACGTCTTCGTCGGCTGCGGCGGCAGCGCGATGATCAACGCCTGCCACATACTCGGCGCGTTCTACGGCCTCGAGCGCATGATGGGGCGCGATCACAGCCCCGTGCGCAAGGTGTTCGACTACGCGCAGGAGCACTTCCTTGCCGATCTGCCGCTGTATTACGCGCTCACGGTGACCACCGCCCCCGGCGGCGACATCCACATGCTGGGCCTGTTCATCGGCAAGGAGCGTTCGTACTTTGAAAAGGCCGTGGCGCTCTCGCAGCAGAAGAACATGAATTTTGTCGACGCGCCGCTGAAAAAGGTGGTCTGCTACCTCAATCCCGAGGAGTTCCACAGCACCTGGCTGGGCAACAAGGCGGTCTACCGCACGCGCATGGCCATCGCCGACGGCGGCGAGTTGATCGTGCTCGCCCCGGGCGTAAAGATCTTCGGCGAAGACCCGGACAACGACAAGATGATCCGCAAGTACGGCTACTGCGACCGCGAAAACGTCATCCGCCTCTGCCAGACGCAGGAAGACCTCAAGCAGAACCTCTCCGCCGCCGCGCATCTTATCCACGGCAGCTCCGACGGCCGCTTCTCCATCACCTACTGCACCCGTTTGCTGACGGGCGACGAGGTGCGCGGCGTCTGCTACAACTATATGCCCTACGACGAGGCCGTGAAGCGCTACGACCCCGCCAGGCTCAAAGACGGCTTCAACACGCTGCCCGACGGCGAGGAGATCTACTACATCTCCAACCCGGCGCTGGGCCTGTGGGCCGACCGCAACAAGTATTGAGGTGAAGCAAAATGAAACTTTGCAAGCGCGATATACGCGAAAACAAAAGCGAATGGCTGTCCAAGGGCTACATGCTGCCCGAGTTCGACATGGAAGCGGTGGGCCGCGCCACGCATGACGCGCCCGAATGGATCCACTTTGGCGCCGGCAACATCTTCCGCGCCTTCATCGCTTCCACCGTGCAGCGCCTGCTCAACGAAGGCAGGCTGCAAAAGGGCCTGATCGTGGCCGAGGGCTACGATTACGAGATCATCGACCGCGCCTACCGTCCCTTTGACGATCTCTGCCTGTCGGTCACGCTGAAGGCCGAGGGCAGCATCGAGAAGATGATCGTCGCCAGCGTCACCGAATCGCTGAAGGTGGACCCCGCGGACGGGGACTACGCCCGCATCCGCGAGATCTTCGCCAGCCCCTCGCTGAAGATGGCCAGCTTCACCATCACCGAAAAGGGCTACAACATCAAGAGCGCCGACGGCGCCGTCTTCCCCGCCATTGAAAAGGACTTCGCCGCCGGGCCGGACGGCGCGGAGAGCTACATCGGCAAGATCGCGGCGCTGCTCTACGCCCGCTATCAGGCCGGGGCGCTGCCGGTGTCGCTGGTGAGCATGGACAACTGCTCCCACAACGGCAGCCGCCTCTTCGACGCGGTGACGGCCTTCGCCGCCGAGTGGGTCAGGCGCGGCCTCGTGGACGCGGGCTTCGCCAGTTATGTGAACGACCGCGCCAAGGTGGGCTTCCCCTGGACGATGATCGACAAGATCACCCCGCGCCCGGACGCCAAAGTCATCGAGATGGTGCGCAAGGACGGCTTTACGGATACCGACGCGGTCAAGACGGCCAAGGGCACCTTCGTGGCGCCGTTCGTCAACGCCGAGGAGACGCAGTATCTGGTCATCGAGGACTGGTTCCCCAACGGCCGCGTGGAGATCGGCGGCGCTTATGGCGTGATGTACGCCGACCGCGAGACCGTGGACAAGGTGGAGCGCATGAAGGTGTGCACCTGTCTCAATCCCCTGCATACGGCGCTGGCCGTGTACGGCTGTCTGCTGGGCTATACGCTCATCTCCGAGGAGATGAAGGACCCGCAGCTGAAAAAGATGGTGGAGATCATCGGCTACCGCGAGGGCCTGCCGGTGGTGGTCGATCCCGGCGTGCTCGACCCCAGGGAATTCATCGACACCGTGGTCAAGGTGCGCATCCCCAACGTGTTCATGCCCGATACGCCGCAGCGCATCGCCACGGACACGTCGCAGAAGCTCGCCATCCGCTTCGGCGAGACGATCAAGGCCTATCAGAAGCGGCCGGATCTTTCGGTGTCCGATCTGAAGATCATCCCGCTGGTGTTCGCCGGCTGGCTGCGCTATGTGATGGGCGTTGACGACAACGGCCAGCCCTTCACGCCCAGCGACGATCCCATGCTCGCGCAGATCCAGGGCGCGCTGGCGGGCATCCGCCTCGGCGACGCGGGGCCGTTCGGGGAGAAACTGCATCCCGTGCTTTCCAACGAGCGCATCTTCGGCGTCGACCTCTACGCCGCGGGCCTGGGCGAATTGACGGAAAACTACTTTGCGCAGCTGGTGGCCGGCCCGGGCGCCGTGCGCAGGACGCTGCAGAAATATCTCGCGTAAACATCGAATGGCGGGGAGGGGGGCGCGCTCTTCCCTCCCCGGAAAATGGGGGAAATTTTTCATGCTTGTGCTAGCGCTGGAATCCAGCACCAGTTCCGCAAAGGCGCTGCTGTACGATCCCGAAAAGGGCGTCGTGCGGACGGAATCGTGCCACTATCCGCCGGAATTCTGCAAAGACGGCGTCACCGGAACGGACGAAGTATATCGCCTGACGATGGAGATGGGCCGTCGCGTGGCCGCGGGGGAGGACGTCGCCGCCATCGCCCTGAGCTGCGTTTGGCACAGCGTGGCCATTTGCGACAGCGGCATGCGTCCCTTGGGCAACACCTACTCCTGGAATTTCATGAAGCCGAGCGGGATGAGCGAGCGCGCCCGGCAGGACACGGCGCTGGCCGACCGCCTTTACAGGAGCACCGGCTGCATGCCGCATGTAACCTATCCGCGCGAGTCGCTGCGCTATCTGCGCGCCAATGGCCTGGATCTGCGCGACAAGATGCTGCCTTCGCAGGGCGGCTACAACTTCTATCAGATGACGGGAGAGTTCCTGGAAGCGCTGACGATCCTCTGCGGCATGGGCCTTGTCGATGTCAATACCACGCAGTTTGACGATTTCGCCCTCGAATACGCGGGCGTGCGCCGCGACCAGTTCGGCGCGACCGCCACCTACCGCGACGCGCGGCCGCTCAACGCGCGCGCCGCGGCGCTGCTGGGCGTTTCGCCGGGCATCCCCGTGGTGCCCGCCCATTCCGACGGCGCGCTCAACCAGATCGCCAACTGCGCCGCCGTGGTCGGCCGCATGACCTTTTCCGTGGGCACCAGCGGCGCGATCCGCCTGACGACGGATCGGCCTGTGCTGCCGGAGGGACATCAGCTCTGGAGCTACTTCGGCGTGACGGACTGGATGAGCGGCGCGGCTGTTTCCGGCGCCTGCAACTGCATCGACTGGTTCCGTGAAAAGTTCATGGGCGGGCGCATGAGCTTTGCCGAGCTCGATCTGGGCGAGGAGCTGCCGGGCCGCATGCCCGTATTCCTGCCCTTCCTCTTCGGCGAACGCAACCCCGGCTGGAACGATGGGCGCATGGGCGGCTTCGTGGACATCCGCCCGGAGCACACCGCGCTGGAGATGTACCGCGCCCTGCAGATGGGCATACTGTTCAACATTTACCAGTGCTACGAGGTGCTCACGCAGAACGTGGGCGTGCCGCAGGAGATCTACGTGTCCGGCGGCATCCTCAATTCCCGGCGCTGGACGCAGATGGCGGCCGACATCTTCGGCACGCGCATGCTTTGCGTGAAGAACCTCAACGCCTCCTGCGCGGGCGCGGCGGTGCTGGCCATGCACGCGGCGGGCGTGATGGACGATGTGCGCGCCTACACGCGGGATATCGAGGACGCGCGCGTGGTAGCGCCGCGCGCGGAGTACACCGAGCGCTACCGCAAGCTCTACGAGCGCTATCTATGGTATTACGACCGGACTTCACATTCGTGATGTGGAAAGGATGGCAATGTCATGCGTTACGATCTGCAGGCGCTGAAAGCGCACTATGGCGAAAAGATATACCCGGCTTCCGTGCGTGAGACGGCGGACACCTGCGTGCTGATGGTCGATCTGGGCGCGCAGGACGCGCTCGTCGTCGCCGGCGCGGCTTCGGGCTTTCACGGCAAAAACGTCGAGAGCTGGCTGGAATGTCCGCTCGACCACGAAAACGGGCAGGCGCTGCGCGCCGCGTTTCCCTTTACCGCCCCCGTGCGCGTGCTGGAACGGGAAAAGACGATGGGCGTGGGCGACCGCCTGGGCATCTGCACGCCCGGCCACATCCGCGCGTTCCGCGCGCATCCCGAATTCACGCCGGTGTTCGCCCAGCAGTCCATCCGCGAATTGACGCTGACGGACCGCACGTTCGAGCATGTGCTGGACTGCGTCAGCTTCGCCGTCTACCGCGAGGGCTTCGACACGGGCTTTGGCGCCGACGGCGATCACCTGAAAACGGGCGAGGAAGTGGACTATGCGCTGCGCTGCGGCTATACGATGATCACGCTGGACTGCTCCGAGCACATCCGCAGCGATATTACCGATGAAAATTGCGACGCGCTCTACACGCCCATGCCGGAGCTGGAGGCGCTCTACCTGGATCGCACGTTCGACGCCGGCGAGGGCAACCGCATCGCCTTCGACGCCCACGAGTTCCACAAGACGGCGCTGATCTACGCCGAAGCCGTGCGGTTCGCCGCCCGCATCTATCATGAAAAGATCGCCTCGCCGCAGGGCGACCGCGCGGACTTTGAGATGTCCATCGACGAAACGGCCACGCCCACCACGCCGGCGCAGCACTTCTTCGTCGCCAATGAGCTCAGGCGCCTGGGCGTGAATGTGTGCACCGTCGCGCCGCGCTTTTGCGGCGAGTTCCAGAAGGGCATCGACTACAAGGGCGACCTTGCGCAGTTCGATCGCGAATTGAAGGTGCACGCGGCCATCGCCCGGCACTTTGGCTATAAACTGAGCATCCACTCCGGCTCGGACAAGTTCTCCGTGTTCGCCTCCATTGGCCGCGAGACACGGGGCCGCTTCCACCTCAAGACCGCGGGCACCAACTGGCTGCAGGCCATGCTGCTCATCGCCCACGAGGAACCAGCGCTCTATCGTGAGGTGCACGCCTACGCGCTGACGATGTTTGACGAGGCCACGAAGTACTATCACGTCACCACCGACCTTGCGAAGATCCCCGCGCTGGATACGCTTACGGACGCGCAGCTCCCCGAGCTGTTCGCCAACGAGGACGCCCGCCAGCTCATCCACATCACCTACGGCCTCATCCTCAACGCCAGGGACGCGGCGGGCGGACTGCGTTTCCGCGGCCGCCTCTACGCCGCGTGGCGCGCGCACGAGGACGAGCTGGAAAAGCATGTGGCGGCGCACATCGAGCGCCATATGGAAACGGTGCTGGGCATGCGGCAATAGCCTGCCCGTTTTGACGGACGCCAGGGAAGGGAGGAGCGCGCGTGAAATGCGTCATTCTGGGCTTCGGCTTCCTCGCGCGATACCTGCTGCCCTGCTGCGAGCATCTGCTGGGCCGCTGCGACGGCCAGACGCTCGCGGCGGTCAAGGGCACGCCGCGCGATATCGAGGCGCTGCGCGCGCGCTATCCCTTCCCGGTGCAGGCGGGCGGCGCGCTGGAAGCGCTGCGGAGCCTGCGCCCCGACGTCGTGCTCCTGTGCGTGAAGCCGCATCAGGTCGCGGCGGTGCTGGAAGACGCGGTGAAGCCCTACCTGCGGGAAATGCGCGCGGCGGGGCAGGCGCTGCCGGACATCTACGCTTTCGCGGCGGGGCTGACGCCCGTGGACTATCTGCCGCTGCTGGGCGAGGACGTCAACGTCGCCTGCATGACGCCGAACATGCTCTGCGCCATCGAGGGCCGCGACGTCGCGCCTGTGGGCGTGTGCTTCGTCTCCTTCGCGCCGGGCCATGTCTGGCCCGCGCAAAACCGGCGGCGGGCGCTGGCGTTTTTGCGCCCGGTGGGAACGGTGCTGGAGATCACGCCGGAGATCGTGCCCGATTACATCGCCCTCAACTGCTCCTGCCACATGATGTTCGAGTTCAATTATATCGCGCAGGAGGCTCTGGAGCGGGCGGGCAGGCGCGTTTCCCTCGCGCAGACCGCGCAGGGCTATCGCCTTGCGTTCCGCAAGATATTCGACGAGCCCTGCGCGCATCTGGTGGAGTGCGACGGGACGCTCTGGGACGCGGGCACGCTGGCCGTCATGGAGCTGTTCATGCGCGGCTGGTATGAGGGCCTGATGGCATACTGCGCCCGCGCCGGCGTGCCGCGCGAGGCCGCGCATCGCAACGCCTGCGCTTCCATGGAGGTCTTTCAAATGGAAGTGCAGCTGGAGACGCGCGCGCAGCTGGAAGAGACTACCCGCCTGCACGCCACGCCGGGCGGCTTTCTGGAGAAGGCGATCGCCACGTTTGCGCGGGAAGGCATGGCCTGCTGCCAGGAGATCTGGCGGCGGGCGCTGGAAGGACAGACCGCGCCGGACGCCCTCGCGCGCGTCCGCTCCATTGCCGAGACGGTGCTCGAAAGCACCGCCCGCCACGGCCGCGAAATGGCGCGCCGGGCCGGCGAGCAGTGCGCCGCGAGCGCGCGCTGACAGACCAGAGGACGGCAACGCCCGCAAAGCGCTTCACGATGGCGCTTTGCGGGCGTTTTTTTTGTGTAAACCCTGATTCGAGCGGGAAGTTTACCCCCCTGCGTTTAGATACCAGCGCAGGGGGTGTCAAAGGTCTGACCACCGGCTTAGCCGGTGGTCATGATTAAAGGATCACTTGGACTGCGCGTACAGCCAGTCAAACGGCGTCAGCGTGGAGTCGTTCTTCTCGTAGGGGATGGAGAGATCGCCGGAGGGGTTGTCCGCCGACCAGGAGGTATCGAAGACCACGTCGTGGTTGAACACGCGCACCTCAACATTGTGCAAGGTGTAATGATCCCTGCCCGCGTAGGAGACGTCCTTGATCTTGGTGTAGAGCACGTTGGGGTTGCCCACGACCTCGGTCAGGTACTGATAGGTGGGGTCGGAGGTTTTGTGGATGTCCACGACCGGGTCGCCGTCGCCGTGGATGATGTAGATGGGCTTGTCGGTGAGCTGATCGAGCTTCTCCTTGTACTCGTCGGTGATGAAGCCGTCGTCGCCGACCACGGTGTAGGCCGGGGCCAGGGGCATGGCCGCCGCGAACAGGTCGGGCTCGGCCACCAGCGCCGCCCAGGTGCCGTAGCCGCCGGAGGACACGCCGCTGATGTAGACGCGGTCGGTGTCGATGGCGGGATTCTCCGCGATGACGTCCTTGATGGTGGCCAGCAGGCTGTCGATCATGCCCTCGCCGCTCCAGGCGCGGGAGGAGCTGGCCTGCGCAGCCATGACGAAGCTGGGATACTTGCTCTGCACTTCTTCCTCGGCAAAGGCGACGGCGCCGCGGTTGGAGCGCAAAGTGGTTTCGTTATCGGTGCCGCGCTCGCCGAAGCCGTGCAGCCAGATGACCAGCGGGTACTTCTCGCCCTCGACCAGCTCGGGGGAGTAGAGGCGGTAGCTGATGGCGTCGTTGCCGCCGTAGGCGAACTCATCCACGGTCTCGGTCTTGAGCGAGCCCTGGGTGTAGGCGGTGCCGGCGGGCAGCACATCGCCGATGTCGGCGTGCTGGGTCACGGTGTACTCCAGCGTCAGCATGGCGGACTGCGCATAAGTATCGGCGAAGTAGGGGCAGACGATGGCTTCGTCGATATTCGCGCCGTGCAGCAGCTCGATGACGATGTAGTTGCCGGATTCGGCCTTGTCGCCGACCTCGCCGGTGCTGTTGGCGTAGATGTCGGTGATCGTGCGGTAGCCCTCGAAGTAGACGAGGTTATCTTCGTGCTGCATGTCGGTGCTCTTGGCATAGACGCTGAAGGTGCGGGTGGTCATGCTCTCGGTCTCCACTTCGCAGTCCAGCGGGATGACTACGGCGATGGCGCTGTCGTGGTAGTCATAGACCTTGGAAAGGATATCGAAGGTATAGCCGGCGTTCTCCTCCGCCGCCTCTTCCGCGAACGAGGCGCCAAGGCTCAGGGCGAGGAGCAGGGTGAGCAGGATGGCGAGGAATTTCTTCATGTGCGGTTCTCCTTTCATCGTCGGTGGCGGGCGCGCCGCGCCTCAGTCCGCAGAAGGGGCGCGGCGGCCCGACAAGGGAAGCTATCCGTCAGCTGTGCGTGGCTCAGCCGGCGTAAGGCGCGTCGTTGACCTGGGCGAAGATCCAGTCGCGCACGGCGGTGTTGGCCGTGGCGGGCATCCAGGAGGAGTGCGCCGCGGGCTGCACGGTGCCGGCCAGGTAGGTGACGAAGATCTTGTCGGCGCCCGCTTCGGCGGCGGCGTCGAGCACTTCCTGCATCTCGTTGGCGGCCAGTTCGCCGCGCAGGTAGCCGTTGAGGGCGTCGTCGCCGACGCTGACGTAGGTGGTCATGCCCAGGGACTCGAACAGCTCGGCCGCCAGGGTCATCGAGGCCTCGACGGTGCGCTGATCCTCGGGCAGCTCCTCATTGGAGGAAGTGCCGTCGTCGGCGGAGGTGATGAAGAGCATCGGCAGGCCTTCGTAGAGGCTGCGATCCTCGCCGGCGTCATTGCAATCATCGTAGGGCTTGTTGGCGATCGGCACGGCCGCGGCCAACAGCTCGGGGTAGGACAGCGCCAGGTTGCGCGTGCCGCTGCCGCCCATGGAGCAGCCGATGCTGTAAATGCGGGCGGTGTCGATGTTGTAGGCGGCGATGAGGTCATCGACGATGGCCTTCACGTTCGCCAGCGCCACGTCGTTCCAGCCGACGTTGGTCTGGGGCGCGAGCACGAAGCAGGGATGCGCCGCCTGCGCTTCCTTGGAGGAGAAGTTCAGGGCGCCGCGGTTGGCCAGCAGCGTCTCCTCATTGTCGGTGCCGCTCTCGCCAGCGCCGTGCAGCCAGATCACCAGCGGCAGGTCTTCAAGAGACTCGTCCGCGGCCTCGTAGCCGGCGGGAACGTAGAGGCGGTAGAGGGTCTCGGTGCCGTCTTCGCTGGTCTTGGAGCCGGCGATGTAGTCGTCCGCCTCAAAGTGGATGCAGCCGGTGGTGGTGAACCAGCAGTCATCGCCGGGGCAGTAGACGTCGAGGGTGGGGTCGATGTAGGAGTTGTCCGTGGTCCAGAAGTTCATCTTGCCCTCGTAGTAGCCGGGCACCTGGGAGATGGCGAACTCCACGATCACGTAATTGCCGGTGCGGGCGGCTTCCTGGTACACGCCGGTGTCGCTGACGTAGACGGCGCGCACGTCGTAGCCGTTGACG
>DVGE01000151.1 GCA_018712885.1 Candidatus Pullichristensenella stercoripullorum
AGACCTACGACGCGGCTGTGAACCTGATCACCGGTTACGATGATCTGAAGGCGATCTACTGCACCGCCGGCGGCCCCTTCGGCGCTGCGCAGGCTGTCCAGGATCAGGGCAAGACCGGTGAGATCGGCGTCGTCTGCTTCGACTGGGTGCCCGACGTGGTCCGCTACGTCGCCTCTGGCGAGATCGTTGCCGCCGTTTCCCAGGATCCCCAGGCCATGGCGTTCAACGCGCTGGCGACCTGCTACAACTACATCGTCGCGGGCGTCGAGCCGGAGAGCACCCACCTGCTGACCGAGTCTGACATCCTCACCCCCGACAATCTGGCTGAGAAGCTGCCGGATTACGTGGCCGAATAACCGATGACGGCGGTTCCGATCCGCCTGTGACCTTTGAAAATGGGCGGGGCGTCGCACGGTGCCCCGCCCATGCTGAAACGCCGACAAATTTCCCGCCGCGCGCGGAACGCATCCGGGCTAAATCACAGGAGGTTGCCATGATCTACAAGAAAGTAAAGCGCATCGACGAAAAGATCTCCGCCATCGGCATCGGCTGCTGGAACTTTGGCGGCGACTGGGATACTTCCAACGACGACAACGCCATCGCCATCGTCCACGCGGCGATCGACAGCGGCGTCAACCTGTTCGACGTGGCGCCGGTATACGGCTGGCATCACGCGGAGCGCGTGCTGGGCAAGGCCCTGAAGGGCGGCCTGCGCGAAAAGGTCGTCATCGCCTCCAAGTGCGGCCTCGTCTGGAACGAGAAGCATGAGACGGTCAACGACCTGTCCCGCAAGAACATCCTGCGGGAGATCGACGAGAGCCTTGAGAGGTTGCAGACCGACTACATCGACATCTATCAGTTGCACTGGCCGGATCCCAAGACGCCCATCGAAGAAACGGCGAAGGTGCTCGACGAGATCAAAAAAGCCGGCAAGATCCGTCACATCGGCCTGTCCAACTTCTCGCAGGCCGACATGGAGACCTTCATGACCATGGTGGACATCGACGAACAGCAGGGCCTGTACAACATGTTCGAGCGCAACACCGACAGTTACCACAATATCCCCCTGGCATATAAGACGGAAAAGGAAATGCTGCCCAACGTACACAAGTACGGTCAGGCTTTCCTGCCCTACAGCCCGCTGTTCCAGGGCCTGCTGGCCGGCAAATTCAAAAATGGCATCAATTTCTCCGCCCGCGACATCCGCAACGAGAACCCCAAGTTCTCCAAGGGCCGCTTTGAGGTCTACTACGAGGGCTACAAGCGCGTACAGGCCATCGCGGACGAGATGGAAAAGCCCATCGCCCAGGTCGCGATCAACTGGCTGCGCCAGAAGGAAGACGTCACCTCGATCATCAACGGCGTCTCTTCCCTCTCCCAGCTGGAGAAGAACGTTTCCGCCATGGAGTGGGACATTTCCGACGAGTATATGGCCAAGCTGAACGCGGCCATCGCCGAGTTCGAGGATATGTAAGGAGGCGCACGGCATGCAATATATCGAAGCGCTGCATCATGTCGGGTTGCCGACTGCGAACATGAAGGCCACGGTGGAATTCTATGGATCCCTCGGCGGCAAAGTCGTGTTCGAAAAGGACGACGTCGAAGCTGGTCAGCCCATCCAGGTGAAACACATCAACTTCCACGGCGTGTTGCTCGAGTGCTATGAGCGCACCGAAACGGCGCAATGCCCCGGCGCGGTGGATCATCTGGCCTTCAAGGTACACGACATCGACGAAATGTACGCCCTGTGCAAGGAAAAGGGGCTTACGCTGTTCGAGGACTGCGCAGACGCCATCGGCCACTCCACCTACTGGCCGAAGGGCACGCGCTGGTTCATCGTCATCGGGCCCAACGCGGAAAAGATCGAATTCTGCACAGAGGGCTGAAAAATGGCGTTTCCGCCTCGTCGCGGGCGCGAAAGGAGTGCTTTGCATGGGAAACCGGGATAAGATCATCGCCTACGATTTGGGCACGAGCGGCATCAAGGCTTCGCTATACGACGCCGCGGGCCGTCAGCTCGCGGACACGCTGTCGACCTACGACACGGTCTACACGGGCAAAAAGTTCCACGAACAGGATCCCATGCAGTGGTGGGAAGGCATCCGCACGACCACCAAAGCACTGTTGGAAAAGTCCGGCGTGGCCGCGGGCGAGATCCTGGCGCTCTCCATCTCCGGGCACTCGCTGGGCGCTGTGCCCGTGTCTGCGGAGGGCGAGATCCTTGTCGACCGCACGCCGCTCTGGTCTGACCTGCGCGCCGAGCGCGAGGCGGACGCCTTTTTCGAGAACGTGGATTATCGCAACTGGTACATGTGTACCGGCAACGGTTTTCCGCGGGAATGTTATTCCGTATTCAAGATCATGTGGTGCCGTGATCATCAGGGCGATGTCTATCGCCGGGCGGCGAAGTTCCTCGGCTCGAAAGACCTGTGCAACTTCCTGATGACCGGCCGCATGTGTACCGATCCCTCCTACGCCTCCGGCAGCGGCGTTTACAGCCTCCTGGAAGGCAGGTACGTGCCCGCGTATATCGAGGCCGCCGGCATCGACGCGGACAAATTGCCGGAGATCATTCCCTCGGACGGCGTCGTGGGCCATCTGACCGCTCGCGCCGCCGCCGCGCTGGGGCTGCACGAAGACGTGCAGGTGGTCTGCGGCGGCGTGGACAATTCCTGTATGGCGCTGGGCGCACGGGGCATCGCCAACAACCGCGTGTACCTGTCGCTGGGTTCCTCGGCGTGGATCGCGGTGATCGCGGATAAGCCCATCCTCGACTTCCAGTACAAGCCTTTCGTGTTCGCGCATGTGATCCCGGGCATGTATGCCTCGGCGACGTCCATCTTCGCCGCCGGCACGAGCATGCGCTGGGCGCGGGAGAACCTCTGCCCCGATCTGGTGGAAGCCGAGCGACGCGGCGAGATCAAGGATGCCTATGTCGCCATGAATGAAATGACCGAGCGCTCCCCCATCGGGGCAAAGCGGCTGATCTTCAACCCCTGTCTGTCCGGCGGCTCGATGATCGAGGAAGATGCGGCGATCACGGGCGGCTTTGTGGGCCTGAACATGGGCCACGACCGCAATGACCTGGTGCGCGCCGTGATGGAGGGCATCACCTACAATCTGCGCTACGCGCTGGAGATCCTCAAGCGCTACGATCCCGACATCCACGAGATGCTGATGGTGGGTGGCGGCAGCAAGAGCCCGCTGTGGCGGCAGATGTTCGCGGACGTGATGCGTCTTGATACCATCAAGACCAGCATCGTTCAGGACGCGGCCTCGCTGGGCGCAGCGGCGTTGGCGCTCAAGGGCCTCGGCCTCTGGCCGGATTACAGCCGCATCGACGAATTGCACGCGGTCGAAGCGCGCTGCGTGCCCAACGAGGCCAACGCGCGCAAGTACGACGAGATGTACAAGGCGCATCGCGCCATCGCGCATTTTATGGCCAAATCAGGAAGATTGCTGGAGGAGATGTTCCCAGACGAGGCGTGATGTGCTATAATAGCGAGCGAAATAGCTCTCGAGGGGCAATTCCGCGATCAGCCAAGTCATGCGTACCTATGGAGTATTCGCGGAAGGAAGGCGGGTACATCCTGATGACGAAAGTTCCGGCGTATCGCACTGTCTATAAGACGATCAAACAGCGGATCAAAGACGCTTACTATTCCGTGGGCTCGCTGTTGCCCACGGAGGCTGAGCTGGAAAAGGAATTCTCTGTCAGTCGGACGACTGTCCGCAGAGCGGCAGCCATGCTTTCCAGCGAGGGGTATATCCGCGTCGTACAGGGCAAGGGGAGCGTCGTGCTCTCCGCGACGACGACGCAGCGCCTGAATTCCATCTCTTCCATCACCGAAACGCTCAAGATGCGCGGGTTTGATGTGAGCACCAAGGATATGCGCGTCGAGCGCGTGCCTGCGCCGCCGCAGGTGGCAGAGGCGCTGCACCTGGCGGAGGAAGAGACGGTCTATCTCCTGCAGCGCATACAGTGCGTAGACGGCGCGCCCTTCGCGATCATGAACAATTATCTGAAAGCGAGTTTGGTTCCCGACTTTGAACAGTACTGCGACAAATTTGTCAGCCTTTACAGGTTTTTGGAGGATCACTACCACATCAGCTTTCAGAGCGCCGTGGAGTATCTGAGCGCTTCCAACGCTGATTTCATCGAGTCGATGGTGCTCAACATCCCGGCGGGCACGGCGCTTTTGTGCAGCCGGCGCGTCACCAGCGACGAGCAGGGGCCCTTTGAGTATGGGGTGACGAAGATCCTCGCGGAGCGGTACGAATACTGTGTTTACCTCAGCGGCAGGTGAGCACTTCCGGCCCTGGAGCGGGCCAGCAACATCGAATGGTAGGAAACGGAGGTTTTGAGCATGAATACTTTGGAGGCGGCGAGGTTTATCGACATCAGCGCAGTGCGCACGCATCACACGCTGAGCGACATCGAAGAGCTGGTCAAATACGGCAGGCAGTATCACTTTATCAATCTGCATGTGTTGCCCTGCTGGGTGCCGACGCTGGCAAAAATGATCCGCGACCTGGACGACGTCTACGTCGGCTCGCCGGTGGGCTTCCCTGGCGGTGGGCACTGCACGGAGACGAAGCTGGTGGAAGCCAAACGGTTGATTGAGGACGGCGTGGACGAAATGGACATCGTCATGAACGTCGGCAAGTTCAAGAACAAGGAATACAACTACGTGCTGGACGAGCTGCAGGCGATCATCGAGCTGGCCAAAAACAAGATCCGCATGACGAAAGTCATCATCGAGATCAATACGCTGACCGATGAGGAGATGATCAAGGCCTGCGAGCTGGTGAAGCAGAGCGGTGCCGATTTCGTCAAGACCGGCACCGGCTGGGTGCCTGGCGGCGCCAACATCGAGCGCATCCGCAAAATGAAGGAATTTTGCGGCGACGACCTGAAGATCAAGGCCGCCGGCGGCATCCGCACCTATGAGGATTTCAAAGCGTTGCTCGATATGGGCGTGGAGCGCATGGGCATCAACACCAAGTCCGCAATCGAGATCGTCCACGCGGCGGAAGCCGCCGGCCGTTGAGCGCGGCGGAGCTTTCCTTGTTCGCGCGGACGACCGCCTGGCGCGCCGTGAAGTTGTGTGCAAGGAGAGCTGTCGCAACATGTGGCAGCTCTCCTTTTTTGTCCGGCGGCAGGCGCGATCCGCGCATCTGAAAAGGAGGAACGGCAAACGTGATCAATACCGTCACAGTGAACCCGGCGATCGACCGCATCGTCTATCTGGATCGGTTCGTGCGCAACATCACCAACCGCATCCGGGCGACGAAGGATACCATGGGCGGCAAGGGCACCCATGTGTCCTTGAACCTGACGCTGATGGGCTCTCCCTCGCGCGCCTTCGGCTTTGCCTTCGGCAGCACGGGCCGGCGCATCATCGACATGCTGCGCGAGGGCGGCGTGGAGCCCTGTTTCATTTACGGCGAGACCGGCGAAAGCCGCACGAATTACCTGCTGGTGGAGGAGGAGACCCGCGACGCGACGCTGGTAGCCGACAAAGGCCCCCTGCCCGGCGACGACCAAGTGCAGGCGTTTTACGACCTGATGCGCGCCACCGTCGGCGAGGGCGATCTGCTGGCCTTGTCCGGCGACGCCTCCAACTTCCCCGATCCTTACATCTACAACCGCATCATCGACCTGCTCGCTGACAAAGGCGTAAAGGTGTTTCTCGACGCCAGCGGCCCTTCGCTGGTCGCATGCATCCAGAGATCGCCCTATCTGGCCAAGCCCAACAAGTACGAACTGGGGCAATTGCTCGGCAGGGAGCTCGTGACCGACGCGGATGTGATCCGCGCCATCGCCGACACAGATCGCTACAACGTTGAGATCATGGCGGTGTCCATGGGCGGCGAAGGCTCCCTGGTGCGCGCGGGGGACACGCTGCTGCGCGTCACGCCGCCCAAGGTAGACGTCTACAACAGTGTCGGCTGCGGCGATTGCTTCCTCGCCGGCATGCTGCACAGCTGCGAATGTGGCATGGCCCTGGAGGACGCCCTGCGCTATGCCACGGCAGTATCGGCGGCGACGGCGGAATCCGCGCTCTCGGTGTTTTTTGACCCAGCGCGCGCCGAAGCGCTGATGGATCAGGTGACGATCCAAAAACTGTGAATCACACACGCGAAAGGAGACTTTCCCATGAACCTGTCCTATTACGATATCCGGTTACAGATGTGCAAGATCGCCAAGTGCATGTGGGATCGCCGGCTCACCAACGCCGCGGGCGGCAACTTCGCTGTGCGCGTGGAAGAAAACCGCATCCTCATCTCCCCCTCGATGATGTCCGAGCACCATCAGTGCGACCTGCAGCCTGAAGATCTCCTGCTCATCGACTACGACGAAAACGTCCTCGAGGGCACGGGCAAGCTGTCCCGCGAGACGAAGATGCACATACTGCTCCTCTCCGGCTTCAAAAACATCGGGGCCACGATCCACGCGCATCCCTTCTACTGCATGCCCTTCATCGCCTTCTCTCAGCCCATCCCCAACGTCACCGAAGCGACCATGGGGCGCGGCTACGTGGAATGCATGCCCTGGGCCAAGGCCTACACCGAAGAGCTGGCGCACAATGTGTATGACTACTTCGACCAGCGCCGCGAATTGGCGGAACGCAAACCGCTGGGCATGATCATGCCCAAGCACGGCGTGTGCGTCAGCGGCCCCACGCTGTACGGCGCCTATTCCATGCTTGAGCGCATCGAGGCCGACGCCTTCTGCAATCTTGCGAAAGCCGTCATGTGGCCGGATCTGCCGTTTCCCAAAAACGACTGACGGAGCGTATCCATGAAATACGTCGCATTTGACCTCGGCGCCTCCAGCGGCAAGCTCTTTGAGGGCGTCCTGCGAAAAGGACGGCTGGAGCTGACGCCGGTACACAGCTTTGCCAACGGCATCGTCCGCCTGGGAGACGGCCTGTACTGGGACTTTATGGGCATCTGGCGAGAGATGTGCGCCGGGCTGCGCAAGGCGGAGCAGCGCGGGCATGTGGACGCGCTGGGCGTGGACAGCTTCAACAACGACTTTTCGCTCATCGGCAGCGACGGCGCTTTGCTCGCGCCAGTGCGCGCCTACCGCGACCCGCGGACGCTGCGGCACTGGGACGCCATTTTCGCAAAGATCTCCCAACGGGAGCTGTACATGAGGTCCGGCAACCAGATCGCGCCTTTCAACACGCTGATGCACCTGGCGGCGATGGGGCTGGATGGCCAGCGACACATGCTTGAAGGGGCGCGCCATCTGCTGATGCTCCCCGACCTCATCGGCTATTACGTCACCGCCCGGGAGGGCATCGAGTACACGCTGGCCGCCGAGACTGAGCTGATGGATCTGCGGGATCGCACGTGGATCGACGCGCTGTTCCGCCTCTATGACATCCCCAAGCGCCTTATGCCGCCGCTGCGACTGCCGGGAACGGTGTTGGGGCCGTCCACCGCAGGCTTCAACGCCGACTGCGGCATCCGCGGGCTGCAATTCGTGAACGTCTGCGAGCACGACACCGCCTCCGCCTTCATCGGTTCGCCGCTGGGCGAGCGCGCGGTGGTGATCTCCAGCGGCACCTGGGCGCTGGTCGGCGTGGAGGCGCCCGCGCCTGTGATCGACGAGTTCACCTTTGCCGCCAACATCGCCAACGAAGGCGGCCCGGAGGGACATCACCGCGTGCTGCGCAATGTGATGGGCATGTGGCTGATCCAGGAATTAAAGCGCGACTACGAACGTGCCGGGCAGCGCTTTTCCTTCCCTGAGATCGCGGATATGGCGGCCGCAGCCGCGCCGTTCGCCTTCCCCATCGACCCTGACGATCCGGAGTTTTACCTGCCGGGGGACATGCGCGACAAGGTGCGCCGCGTCAGCTTGCGCGAAAACGGCTGTGCGCCGGAGACGCCCGCGGAGTTCTTCCGCTGCGTGTACGAGGCGCTGGCGATGAAATACCGCTGGGTGGTCGAGCTGCTGGAAACGGCCGTGGGGCGGCGCTACGAAGTCATCAACATCATCGGCGGCGGCTGTCAGGATAAGCTCCTCGATCAGTTCACCGCCAACGCCTGCGCGCGCGAAGTGCAGGCCGGGCCCGCCGACGCATCGGCCATCGGCAACCTGCTGATGCAGATGGTCGCCATGGGCGAAGTGGCGGACATCCCCGCCGGGCGCAGCGTGGTGGCGCGCAGCTTCCCGATGGAGGTGTTCCACCCGGACGACGAGCGCGCCTGGACAGCGCAATACGCGCGCTATCAACGCTGTTTCGCCCAAGGGGGAGCAGCGTTAACGGAAGGATGAGCAAAGCATGAAAGACAAGGTGGTCCTCTGGGCTGAGGAGCTGCAGAGCCTGGCGCAGGCCGGCCTTTTCTACGGCAAGGACGTCTTTGACCGGGAGCGCTACCAGCGGATCCGGGACATCGCCGCCGAGATGCTCGCCGAGCGCACGGCGTTGCCACTGGAAAAGGTCAAGGATCTCTTTTGCGGCGATGTGGGCTATCAGACGCCCAAGATCGACACCCGCGCCGCCATTTTTGAGGACGACCGCATCCTCCTGGTGCGCGAGCGGGACGGCCGCTGGGCCCTTCCCGGCGGCTGGTGCGACTACGACCTGTCGCCGGCGGAAAACGTCGCCAAAGAGGCGCGGGAGGAAGCCGGGCTGGAGGTCGTGGCGAAAATGCTGATCGCCGTGCAGGATCGGGACAGGCACAACACGCCGCCCTATGCCTACGGCGTGGTGAAAATGTTCTTCCTCTGCGAAGCGAAGGGCGGGCATTTTGAGCGCAATATCGAAACGACGGAGAGCGGCTACTTCGCCGAGGACGCGATCCCCACACTGGCGGAGGAAAAGTGCGACCTCGAACAGGTGCGCATGTGCTTTGCGGCCATGCGCAGCGGGGATTGGAAGACGCTGTTCGAATAAAACGCCTGGCGTCATGGGAATTTTCAGGGGCCGTCTCCAGCGGGACGGCCCCTGTGCGTTGGTTTGAACGGCCGCGGAAAAGACTCTCTCCCCTCCCCCGCGCGCACGCGCCCGTGGCAGGCGCCATAGGATGGCGCGTGGGCGGCTGTCTGCCGCCTGTGGGAGGAAGACGAATGATCGTATGCAAATTCGGCGGCACATCGCTGGCGGACGCGACAGGCATCCGCCGCGCCGCCGCCATCGTGCGCGCGGACAGCGCGCGGCGTTTCGTGGTGGTCTCGGCGCCGGGAAAGCGCTTCGCGGGGGATGAAAAGATCACCGACCTGCTGCTGCGCGCCGCTCAGGGAGACGGCGAGGCGCTGCGGGCAGTGCTGGCGCGCTTTCAGGAAATGGCCCGGCGTCTGGGCGTGGAAATGGACGGCGAGCTGCGGCGCGCCGCGGCGGAGATCCCCGCGCGGGGCGCGGAATACGCCGCCAGCCGCGGCGAATACTTATGCGCGATCCTACTGGCCAAATACCTGCGCTGGGAATTCGTCGACGCGGCGGAGGTCATCCGCCTGCGCGACGGCAGGGCGGAACTGCAGCCGAGCTACGACTGCCTGCTGCGCCGCCTCAAGCCGTTGAAAAACGCCGTCCTGCCCGGCTTTTATGGCGCGGACGGCGAAGGGCGCGTGCGCACGTTCCCCCGCGGCGGTTCGGACATCAGCGGCGCGCTGGTGGCGGCGGCGCTGGGCGCGCGCCTCTATGAAAACTGGACGGATGTGGATGGGCTGATGTCCGCCGACCCGCAACTGGTGAAGGATACCGTCCGCGTGCCCGCGGTGAGCTACCGGCAGATGCGCCTGCTGGGGGCCATGGGCGCGCAGGTGCTGCATCCCGACAGCCTTTTGCCGGTGATGAACGCCGGCATCCCCACGGCGCTGAAAAACAGCTTTCACCCTGAGCGACCGGGCACGCGCATCGACACGGACGCGGGCGCGAACATCCCTTGCCTGACCGGGCGCGCGCTGCAGAGCGGCGCGGCGCTGGTGGCAGTGCTCTCCCCCAACGCGATGGCGCTGTGCGGCCCGGCGTTGGAGGCGCTGCGCGCCGCCGGCATCCGTCCGCGCAGCCTTGAAGCGCGGAACGACCGCCTGCTGCTGCGCGTTCGCGGCCGCTGCCTGCCCGAGACGCTGCGCACCCTGCACCGGGCTCTGGTGGAAGAAAAACGCGCCCGGGACGCCGGCTGAGGCGCCGCAGCGCTGCACGCGGGGCCGCAAAAGCGCGCGGCAGAAAGGCCGCCGCTTTCGCTCCGTGGCCCGGAGGCGGGCTTTGCGGCGCTCTGGCGCTCTGCATCGGCCAAGGAAACAAAAACAGGCCTTGCCGCCGCGAACTGTGAACGCGGCGGCAAGGTCTGTTGATCGGGCGCGGCGGACGTCAGGAACGGCGCTTTTGCGCTTTCGGGCACATGATCTCCTGTATGAGGATAAATATGCCGACGGCGAGGCCGATGTCGCCGACGCTGGCCAAGCCCGGCGTGATCCAGAGCACGGGGATGGTGTCGCCCAGCCACCAGAGAGGGCCGTCCCAGCCGACGAGCGTATATTCGACCAGTTCTCCCCCGCCGACGCGCTCGACGATGCCGGCGAATTGGGGATAGTCATAGACCACCGGCGAGATGGGCATGCGAAAGCCATTCGCGGCGATGACGGCGAAATTGAGCAGCGAGGAAACGGCGATCACCCAGAAAGCCTTGCGCGCGCGGTTGAGCCACACGAAGACAAAGAGCATGGCGTACTCGGCGCAGACAGCTATGCCCAGCCAGCTCGCGGGCGGCCAGGGCAGGATCGCCTCCAGCGCGCCGAAGGAGAATTCCAGCGCGTAGGCCACGATGGGCAGCCAGAGGCCGCGCAAAGGGGCTTCCAGATAGCGCGAGAGCCGTCCGCGGCGCGCATAACCGACGAGCACGGAGAAAAGCAGCGCGGCGAGCATCAGCATGCCTTGTTCTCCCCTCCCAGCGCGTTTTTCTCCGCCGCGCGCATCAGGGCTTCGACCACTTGCGGGTCGAACTGCGTGCCGGACGCCTCGCGGATCAACGTCAACGCCCTTTCCTTCTCCATGCCCTTGCGGTAGGGGCGGTCGGAGAGCATGGCGTCCAATGTGTCGGCCACGGCTAGTATGCGCGCGTTGCGGGAGATCTCCTCCCCTTTGAGTTTGTCCGGGTAGCCGTTGCCATCGTAGCGCTCATGGTGGTGATGCACCATGTCGATGATCTCCTTGTCGAATTTGACCTGCGTGGTGATGTTGGCGCCGATCACGGGATGGGCCTCGATGTGCTCGCGCTCCTCAGGCGTGAGTTTGCCGGGCTTGAGCAGCACCGTGTCGCTCACGCCGACCTTGCCCACGTCATGCAGAAGCGCGCCGCGCTGGAGCGTGTAGATGTCGCGGCTGTTCACGCCCATCTCGCTGGCGATCATCATCGCGTACTCGCTCACGCGCTTGGCGTGACCGCTGGTGTAGGGGTCCCGCGCCTCCATGGAGGCGTTGAGCGCGTCGACGAGGCGCTGCTGCTGGTTGATGGAATCGACATACAATTTCCAGCCGTGGCGGGCGAGCAGCAACGGCAGGAGCATGAACAAGACCAGCAGCGTGCCGTTCTCCTGGCGCAAAAACAGCGCCATCACGTAGCCCAGCGGCATGACTGGCAGCACGTTGGGGATCAGGCCCACGAGCATATGCAGCGCCCCGTAGCGGTCGAGGCCGTCGATCATGGAAAAGAGCGCCATCATGATCAGCGTGTTGACCAGGAAGGCGAAAATGGCGAAAATGGCCGTGACCAGCAGCACGCGCGGATAAACGAATTCCCCCGCGCGCCAGCCCGTCAGCGAGCAGACGAGGCCCGACACCGCCACGGCGATGACCACGCTGCCAAGGTTGAACAGCGACTTTACCGGATCGCTGTTGTAGATGCAGGAGACGCGCTTGCCGCCCTGTTCATTGAAGGAAAAGGTGAAGAACGTCGAAAGCGTGAACACGGTGATGGCCTGCGCCGTGCCCATCGTCAGATAGGTCATGAGGATGCTGATGACGGACAGGTCCATGGCCTTGTTGCTGGACAAAAAAACCGGCAGGGAACGGCACACAGCGCAGATGAGCGTAAGATACAGCGTCTGCCGGAGGTAATCTCCCACATCCACCGGGGCGTATTGGCGCACGGCGATGACAATGGCGCCCGCAGCCAACAAAAGCCCCAGGGAAATGATCCCCCAGGTATAGGCTCGTTCCCACTTCTGCTGCATTCTGGTCCCTTCTCCTGACCGCAAAACAAACGTCTATGTGAAAACAGCCCCGGCGCGCGTTATTCCGTCATTGAGTCGTTAACGCCAGCTGATGAAAGCACCGCAGGACATAACGAACGCCGCGAGGGCGGTCAGGGCGGCCACGATCTTCGTCTTCATTTGAAATATAGCCTCCTATTACTTAGGCTATGCCGTCCGCTAGCAGGCACGCTATATTTCCGCTACGCTAGAGATCCAGATCTGGCGCCGGGGCTGTTTTCCTCCTTTTGTACCGCCGCGCTAATCGCGCACGGCGAGCCGACCACAAAAGCGGTTGAGGGCGTCAAGCGTCGCACGCACAACACACTCCACCTCGTCATCGTTGCGCATATAGTGCGCCGCGCCGATGAGCAGCCGCCCATCCCTGGTCTCGGGGCACTCAATGGCGCAAACGATGATCGGTATGCCGGCCACGTCCGCATTATGGACGGCGACCAGCGACAATTCCCCATCCAGGGAAAGGGCGCTCTCCAAGGCGCGAATCGTGGCTTCGGCCACAGCGCGCCGCTTTTGATGCGGGGAATTGGGGCAGGACGCCTCTCCCGTATATTCTACCTCCTCGCGCATCAGGCGCACCTGATAGACGCGGCGGCCGTCGCGCATGGAAACGTTCATGCCAACATAGCGCAGCCGCGCTTCCTGCCGCATCCGCCGGTCGTCCACGCCGCCATAGGCGGCAGAGTCGATCTGGGCGATACTGATGGTGCGGTGATCCACCTCTCGATGGAAAGCCGCGGCGATGGCCGACTGTACATCCCGGCTGATCTGCTTGGCGTTGCGCCGGGTAGAGGCCAGTATATGAATCTCGGCGATGTCCCCCAATTCGTCTTCGCTGACGTTGGCGGAGAACACGCCGGGGATCTTTGACAGCAACGCGCCGCAGCTCTGGGCAAAATCCGCGGCTTGATAATTTCCACGTTCTGACATATTCCACCTCGACGCAAGTTTATACAGATACAGTATAAGCGAAATTTCTCGTAAATGCAAGCCCTGTCGCAAAGAAAACCACACAAAAGCACAATGTGGTAAATATTACCAGAAACGAGGGGTTGAAAAATGCGGGCGCGCGGCCCGCATATGCGTTTTCTCAAACGGCCGCCGCAGTCGGCGCGACGGACACGCTTCGCATGAGTTTTTTGTGTACGTAGAGATAGCAGAAAAAGAGCGTCGCCGAGGTCAAAAGCCAGGATACCGGGTAGGAAAGATAGAGCACGTTCAGCATGTGTTCGGCGGCGAAAATGGTATAGATCCACACCATGCGCACGCCGCAGATGCCGACCACCGTGACCAGCGTGGGGATGATGGCGCTGCCCATGCCGCGCAGCATGCTGGAAAAGACCTCCATCAGGCCATCGAGGAAATAGGTCAGGCAGATGATCTCCAGGCGTATCTGGCCGTTGTGGATGACGTCGGCGATGGCCGAGGCTTCGGTCTCCTCGTTGATGAACAGGTGCAGAAGCGGTTCGGAGCAGAGCGTCACCAGCGCGCCGAGCACAAGGCCGGTCACGGTGACGACCATCGCGCAGGTGCGCATGATCTTGGCGATGCGGTCGTAGCGCTGCGCGCCGATGTTCTGGCCGGTGAAGGAGAGCGCCGCCTGGGAAATGGAGTTCATGGCGGTATAGACGAAGTTCTCCAGCTGCGAGGCCGAAGCGCTGCCCGCCATGGCGTTGGCGCCGAAGGAGTTGATGGAGGACTGGATCAGCACGTTGGAGATAGAGAAGATGATGCTGGAAAAGCCCGCCGGCAGGCCGACCCGCATGATGCCGCCGAGGATGTTCTTTTTGATGCGCAGCTTTTTGAGGTCGAGGTGGACGCTGCCGTGCGAGCGCATGAGGTTGAGCAGCACCAGGATCGCCGAGACGTACTGCGAGGTGATGGTCGCCAGAGCCACGCCCGCCACGCCCATGCCGAAGCAGGCGACGGTGACGATGTTGAGGATGATGTTGATGACGCCGGCCAGCGTGAGGTAGTAGAGCGGGCGCTTGGTGTCGCCCACCGAGCGCATGACGGCGGAGCCGAAGTTGTAGAGCATGTTGCCGGGCATGCCGAGGAAGTAGATGCGCATGTAGAGCGAAGCGCCCTCCAGCACGTTGCCCTCGGGCGTGTCCATCCACACCAGGAAGGTGTGCGACATCAGAAGGCCAAAGATGCCCACCAGCACGCCCATGACCAGGCTGAGGGCGATGGATGTATGCACCGTGTCCTGCACCTCGCGGTACTTATTGGCGCCGGTGAACTGCGCCACCAGCACGCTGGTGCCCACCGAAAGGCCGATGAAGAGGTTGACCATCAGCGTGATCAGCGAGGAGGTCGCGCCCACAGAGGCCACGGCTTCCGGGTTTTCGAATTTTCCCACCACGATGACGTCGGCCATGTTGTAGAGCAGCTGCAGCATGCCCGACAGGATCAGGGGGATGGAGTAGCGCACGATGTTGGAAAATACGTGGCCGTTGACCATGTCGATCTCGCGATGCGCGTGATGCGGCAGCAGCTTGCGGATCGGCGCGGCGACGGCCTCCAGGCAGCGGCCTATGCGGTACCTCAGCAACATATGTCCCTATACCTCCAACCTTCAGTGGTCATATTTCCTCCGCGAGCGCCTCCGGCGCGCGGTCGGCGGCGGGAAAACGGCGCATGCGCGTCCAGTAGCGGGCAAGCAGGATCACATCCGCCCCGACCCAGGCGAGCACTTCCCCCACGAACACCGCCTCATAGCCGAGAAAAGCGGGCAGGATCAGCGCCGCGCCGACGCGCATCGCCAGCTCCGCCAGCCCCGAGAACATGGGAAAGAGCGTATCGCCCATGCCCTGCAGGGAAGAGCGGATGATGTGCAGCACATAGAGGACCGGCAGGCATACGCTCATCAGGCGCAGAAACTGCATGGCGTAGGCAAGCGCCTGCCGCGCCTCCGCCGGGTCCTGGGAGGTGATGAAGCCGGAGAGGATCGCGCGGCCGAAGAGCAGCATCGCCGCGCCGATGACGAGCGAGGTGACCACGCCGATCGCCGTGCCCGCGCCCACGCCCTTGCGGATGCGGCGATAGGCGCACACGCCGAGGTTCTGGCTGACGTAGACGGTCATGGCATAGCCGAAGGATGTGGCGGCGATCTCCAGCAGGCCGTAGAGCTTGTTGGTGGCGGTGTAGCCGGCTACGAAGACCACGTCGAAACTGTTGACCACGCGCTGCACGATCATGCCGCCCAGGGAGATGACCATGTTCTGCACAGCCACGGGCGCGCCCAGCGCCATCAGATCCAGGCAGAGCTTCGCCTCCGGGCGCAGATCTTCCCGGTCGACCTTGAGAAGGCCCGTGCGCAAGAGCGTGCGCAGGCAAAACAGCGCTGAACAGCCTTGCGCGATCACCGTGGCGATAGCGGCGCCCTCGACGCCCATGTCGAACGAGGCGACGAAGAGAAGATCCAGAGAGATATTGATCACGCAGGCGACGATCATCGCCAAAAGCGGCGTCCTGCCGTCGCCCACCGAGCGCAGGATGGCGGAAAAGAGGTTGAACGCCATCACCACCGGCAGGCCCCAGAAGATGATGCGGATGTAGGCCAGCGACATGCCCACGATCTCCTCCGGCGTTTCCAGAACGCGCAGCACCACGGGGGTGAGCAATTGCGCGCAGGCGGTGAGCAGCACCGCGCACAGCAGGGAGAGCGTACAGGCATTGCCGATGGTGCGGCGCAGCCCCGAGCGGTCGTCCGCGCCGAACTGACGCGCCATGCGCACGGAGAAGCCCTGCGCCAGACCCTGCACGATGGAGAGCATCATCCAGTTGAACCAGTCCACCGCGCCCAGCGCCGCCAGCGCTCCAAGGCCGAGCACGCTGCCGACGATGGCCGTATCCGCCACGGTGTAGAGCTGCTGAAAGGCGTTGGCCACCATCAAAGGCAGCGAAAGCGCGAGGATCAGCTTCAGCGGGTTCCCCCGCGTCATGTTCTTGCCTACAGACTGCATCCGTTCCTCCGAAAAAAAGTCCGCGAAGCATCACGCGGACGCTGTGGCATATGCCATTCCACTTGCATTATAGTATAGAGGTATGTTAAGTTTCAAGAGGGAACAGCGGGAGAATTTTGCGCCCGCCCGGCGCGTAAAAAAAGCGTTTGCGGCAGACTCCTGTCTTGCATTTTTGCGCGCCATACAGTATAATGGCGCGGAAAGGAAGGTGCCTTCCATGACGAAGCGGCAGGTTTGGATGCTGACGGCGGCTGTGTGCCTCTCCACGATCTTTCTGGCCACGGTCAACTCCTCGCACGGGGCGCTGCTCACGCCCATGATCGGCCACTACGGTCTGACCGCTTCTGAGCAGGGCTACCCCAATTCCGCGCAGAACATCGGCTGCATCGCGGCCATGTTCACTTCCTTGTGGGTCATCGGCCGCCTGCGCAAGCAGACGCTTCTGACCGCGGCGGTGGCGCTGATGGCGCTTTTGATGGTGCCGCTTTCGCTGCTGCCCTCCTTCCCCGTGTATCTGGGGCTGTACGCGCTGGTGGGCGTGGCCTTCGCCTACATGGACGCCATCGCCTCCTCAATGATCGCCGATCTGCACCCGGGAAAGAACTCGGCGCGAATGATGTGCGTGATGCACGCCTGCCACGGGCTGTCCGGCATCGTCTCGCCGCTGTTGCTCGGCGCGATGCTGGGGGCTTCGGGCAACATGCCGCGCGCCTACCTGACCATCCTGGCCATCGGCCTGTTCACGCTGGCCGTGCTCTGGCCGGCCAACGCCCGCATCCGCCTGAGCGACGCCGCCGCGCGGCCCGAGCCGCTGACGCGCGCCCAACTGCGCGCCTTCTTCGGCGAGCCTGCGCTGCGCGCGCTGGCCATCTGCATCCTCTTTTACGGCGTCCATCTTTCGGGCATGATCGTCTGGATCGACCGCTATGTGGACGTGGGCCTGCAAAGCGAGCTGGGAGCGCTGGCGCTGGCCTTCCTTTACGCCGGACTGACGGCCTCGCGGCTGATCGTGCCGCTGCTGCGCATAAAGCCCCTGACCTACATAAGCGCCTCCTGCGCACTTGCCGCCATCGCGCTCGCCGCCGGATTGTGCGCGGGCAACGCGGCGGTGATGTGCGGCTGCGTGCTGGCCTGCTCGCTTCTGTGCGGGGCGCTGATCCCCGTGGCGCTAGGCACGGCCTGCGCCGGCTTTGCTTCCAACACGCTGCTGGCTTCGACGCTGATGAACCTGTGCATGCTGGCCGGCAACTGCGTCGCCTCGCCGCTCATCGGCATGATCGAGGAGCGCGCCGGCATGGGCTGGGGCATGTCCGTGTGCGCGCTGGCGCTCGTCGCCGCGGCCGCGGCCCCCGCGCTGCAGCTGCTGCGCACGCGCGCGGCGCGCTGACGGCGGCAAAAACTCCGCCCGAAGCGCTTGTCTTGGTACGGGCGCTATCCGGCGGGGCGTTGCTGTTGGCAAAGGGCGCGCCGATGGGGCGCTGTTCCACATCCAAAAGCGGCGGTCGCTGTTGCGGCCGCCGCATGTTTTTTGGGGAAGTTACTTGTTGTTATTGCGCTTGAGGAAGCTCGGGGTGTCGGGCGTGAAGCCGCGACGGGTGCGGTTGTCGTCGCTGGCGCCGTCCTGATAGACGCGCGGGCGGCGCGGCGCGGGCTGCTGGGCGCGGCGCTCCATCTCCTCGCGGCTGGGGCGCGGGGCGCGGTTGGCGCGGCGCTCGAAGATGGGCGAAACGGGCGTCTCGCCTTCCTCTTCCAGCTCGACCATGCGCTCGCGGCGCGGCGCGGCGGCCGTTTCCACGCGCGTGATCTCGGCGGCCTTCTCGATCTTTTCCGGCTCGGCCTTGGCGGTGGAACCGAAGGGATTGCTCTCGAAACCGGTGGCGATGACGGTGATATGCACCTCGTCCTCGAGGTTCTCGTCGATGCCGGCGCCGAAGATGATGTTGGCCTCGGGGTCGGCGGCCTGGGTGATCATCTGCGCGGCCTCGTTGATGTCGATGATGGAGGTGTCCGGGCCGCCGGTGATGTTGATGAGCACCGCGCGCGCGCCGTCGATGGACGTTTCCAGCATCGGGCTGGAGATGGCCTGACGCGCGGCGTCGACCATGCGGTTCTCGCCCTTGCCCACGCCGATGCCCATGTGGGCCAGGCCGCGCGCCTCCATGACGGTGCGCACGTCAGCGAAGTCGAGGTTGATGAGGTTCGGCACGGCGATGAGGTCGGAAATGCCCTGGATGCCCTGCCGGAGCGTATCGTCGGCGATGCGGAAGGCCTCGGTGACGCTGGTGCCCTTGGTGACCACGGAGAGCAGGCGGTCGTTGGGAACGACCACGAGAGTATCGACGTTGGCCTTGAGGCGCTCGATGCCGGCCTCGGCGTTCTTCATGCGCTGGCGGCCCTCAAAGAGGAAGGGCTTGGAGACCACGCCGATGGTGAGGATGCCCATATCGCGGGCCAGCTCGGCGATGACGGGGGCCGCGCCGGTGCCGGTGCCGCCGCCCATGCCGCAGGTCACGAACACGAGGTCCGCGCCCTTGATGAAGTTGGAGATCTCCTC
>DVGE01000152.1 GCA_018712885.1 Candidatus Pullichristensenella stercoripullorum
GTCGAGTTGGTCGGTGGGCACGTAGAGTTTGTCCGAACCCTGATAGCGGATGTGCAGAAAATCACGGTAGGTGCCCTCCGAGGCGAGGCGCACCGTGCCCATGTACTGGCCGACGCCGTGGTTTTCGTGCACCACGTAGTCGCCGACGGCGAGGTCGGTAAACGCGGCCAGCTTTTCGCCGCTCTTTGCGCGCGAATGCGCCTTCTGGCGGCCCATGCCGAAGATGTCCGTTTCGCAGACCACGGCAAGTTTTGCCGCGGGATAGAGGAAGCCGCGCGAGAGCGTGGCGGGCAATATCACCGCCTCGCCCTCCGGCAGCACCTCGGGCGGCTCGTCCGGCAGTTGCGCCTGTACCTTCTGCGCCGCCAGCGCCGATTGCAGGCGCTTTGCGCGCGCCACGCCGCCGGCCAGCAGCGCCACGCGCCAGCCCTCGTTGAGCCACTTGTCCAGATCGCGCGCCAGTTCCGGGATGTTGCCCATGTACCCGGCGGCGTTGCGGCCCTCGAACTGCAAAACGGTCTTGAATTTGAAGTCCGTCTCCGTGCGCAAAAAGGGATAGAGGGCCAGCACGCGGCGGCCGTCGGCGCGGGCGAGAGCCTCGTCCCACGTCAAAAGCAGCTCGGCCTGTTTGGGCAGGGCTTCGTCGTGTTCGAGGGCGGCGGCGAAGTGTTCCTTAAATTCCAGCGCCCGGTTCTCGGCGCGCTCGCGCAGGCGCGCGGGCTGGTCGAAGACGAGGATGGGGTCGTCCAGATAGTCGATGGCGGTGGCGGCAAAACCGGCCAGCACCGGCACGAGGCTGTCCGCGCCGTCAAAGTCGTGTCCGGCTTCCAGCGCGGTCAGCGCGGTGTGGAAATTGCGGGTGAGGGCGCTGACTTCGGGGGCGCGGGCGCTCTCCCCTTCCTCGCCGGTGAGTTTCAAAAAATCCTCGTAGGGGATGAGGTCGAACTCGCGCTCGAGGCGTTTTTGACGGCCCTCGCCGCGCAGCGCCCCGGCGCGATGGGAGAGCATCGCCTTCAGCGCGTGCGCCGCGCGCAGGTATCCCTCGCCGTCCAATAAGGTCTCCGAGGCGGGGTAGACGCGGACGCGCTCGAGGTGGGAAGTGGAGCGCTGGGTCATGACGTCGAAGGCGCGCAAAGAGTCCACCTCGTCGTCGAAAAACTCCAATCGCACGGCCTCGGGCATGCCCACGGGGTAGACGTCGAGTATGCCGCCGCGCAGGGCGCACTGGCCGCGCGCCTCCACCAGCGCTGTGCGCTCGTACCCGGCCTCGACGAGGCGGGCGACGAGCTCGGTCGGCTCCACGCGCATGTCGGGCGTGATCTCAAGGACGTTCTGCAAAAAGCGCTCGCGGGGCATCTGGCGGCAGAGGAGCGTTTCGGCGCTCATCACCAGCGCCTTTGCTTCGCCCGTGGCCGCCGCGCCGAGCGCTTCAAGGCGGCGCATGGTCAGTTCGCGGCTGGAAGCCGCCGTGCGCAAAAAGGAGATGTCCCGCGCCGGCAAAAGCGCCGCGCCACCGCCCAGCAGGGCGTTGAGGTCTTCGCGCACGCGCTGGGCGGCGACCTCGTTGGAGGTCACAAGCAGGAGCGGCCTGCCCAGTTTGCGCGCCGCGGCCACGGTCAGATGCAGTTTTTGCGCGTCGTCCAGCCCGCAGGCCAGCGCGGCCCCCGGGCGGGAGAGGGCGTCCGTGAGGGCGCCAAATTCGCTTGTTGCCTCCAGCGGGGCAAAGAGACAGCTCAGGTCTTCGTACATTCGTCAGTCTCCAGCGCGCGCACCGCCCGGGGGAACTGATGGGCGAACAGCAGCGCGGTCGTGGTCACGGCGAGGAAGTCGGCCACCGGCTCGGCGAGATACACGGCCATGGTCTTGTCCATGGGCAATACGGCGGGAAGGAGGTAGATGAGGGGGATGAGCAGCACGATCTTGCGCAGCACGGCGAGGAAGAGGGAGCTTTTGGCGTTGCCCAGGGCGATGAACGTCTGCTGGCAGGCCAGCTGCACGCCGAAGAGCACGCCCACGGCCATGTAGACGCGCAAGGCTTTGGCGGTAAAGTCGATGAGCGCTTCGTCGGTGCTGAACAGGGCGGCGAAGCCGTGCGGGAAGAGCATCACCGCCAGCCACAGCGCCCCGGCGTAGATCATGCAGGCGGCAAAGAGGGCGCGGAAGGAGGCGCGCACTCGCGATGCGTTCCTTGCGCCGTAGTTATAGCTGGTGATGGGCTGCGCGCCCTGCGTCAGGCCCTGCAAAGGCAGCATGGCAAACTGCATGACGCTGGCGAGGATGGTCATGGCGCTGACGGCCAGCGCCCCGCCGTAGAGGGCGAGCTGGCGGTTGAAGCAGACGTTGATGGCCGCTTCCGTGGCCTGCATGATGAACGGCGACACGCCCAGCGCCAGGCAGGGCAGGAGCAGTTTCGGCCTTGGGGCCATGAAGCGCAGTCTCAGCCGCAGCACCGTGCGCTTGCCGCAGAGAAACCAGATGACCCACGCCGCGGACACTGCCTGCGAGAGGATGGTGGCCAGCGCCGCGCCCTTTACGCCCATATCAAAGGTGAACATGAACAGGGGGTCCAGGCCGATATTGAGTACTGCGCCGATCAGTACGGTGAGCATGCTGGTGCGGGAAAAGCCCTGCGCGGTGATGAAGGCGTTCATGCCCAGCGCCGCTTGCACGAACACCGTGCCGATGGCGTAGATGTTCATGTATTCAAGGGCGTAGGGCAGCGTCTCCGGCAGGGCGCCGAAGGTAAGGAGGATGGGTCTTTGGAAAATGAGCAGCGCGGCGGTGAGCACGGCGGCGAGAAAGAGCAAAAGCGTCATGCAGTTGCCCATCGTCCTTTCCGCGCTCTCCTGATCGCCCTGCCCCATGAAGATGGAGGCGCGCGGCGCGCCGCCCATGCTGGCCAGCGCGGCAAAGGCGCTCACCAGCAGGATCACGGGCATGCAGGCGCCCACGCCGGCCAGCGCCTCGGTGCCGATCCCCTCCAGGCGGCCGATGTACATGCGGTCGACGATGTTGTAGAGCATGTTGACCAGCTGCGCGGTCACGGCGGGCAGCGCCAGCTTGAGAAGCAGTTTCGAGGGTTTTTCCGTGGCCAGAAATTCGCTGTCGCGCTGCATGGCTTGTTCCTCCCGTCAGCCGTTGTTGTATTCGGCGACGCGGGCGCGGGCTGCGTCGTTGCCGCCGGCGATGAGGCGCTCCACGGTCTCGGCGGCGGCCACAAAAGCGTCGAACATGGTCTGGCGCTCGGCGGGGGTGCGATAGCCGGTGAGCACGTAGTCCTTGAGGTCCCAGCCCTCGGGCGGGCGGCCGATGCCCACGCGCAGGCGCGGGAAGTCGTCGCGGCCGAGGAGGTAGATGATGTTGCGCATGCCGTTGTGCGTACCCGCGGAGCCAGAGGGGCGGAAGCGCAGCTTGCCCTCGGGAAGGTCCACATCGTCAAAGCAGATGATGAGCTGGTCGCGCTCGGGCTTGTACCAGTTGACCAGCTGCACCACGCTCTCGCCGCTCAGATTCATATAGGTCTGCGGCAGCGCCAGCGCCACGCGCTGCCCGGCGATCGTGCCCTCCCCCACCACGGCCTTGCAGCGCAGGCGCGCGAGGGTGATATTGTTGCGCTGGGCGAGCACGTCCACGATGTCGAACCCGACATTATGGCGCGTATGCTCATACTTGCGGCCCGGATTGCCCAGCCCTACCACGACGTACATGGCGACATCCTCCCCATTGTTCTTGAATCTCTATTGTAGCGCGAAGAATGGCCTTTTGTCAAGGCATAGGCGGAAGGCCGATCCGCAAAGGCGAGGGGACGCGCTTGCGTTCTTTCTCCATTGCTGTTATACTGAGATCAAGCCTGGCCTGCCGCGCCCGGCGGCGCGCAGAGGCGCTGATGTGACCGCGAGACTGGAGGTACAGAGATTGAAACGGATCGTTCCCATCCTTTTGACCGCGCTGGTGTTGTGCGCCGCGCTGCCCATCGGGGCGCTGGCGGAGAACGGCGGACAGGCCGCGCCCGCGATCAACGCCCCGATGCTCAACATCCTCGAAGAGCGGGAAGCGTACACCGTTTGCGAGCTTTCCTTTTTCCCCCGGAACGGCCTCAACATTTACGCAGAGCTGTATCTTCCCAACGAGGGCGGCCCGGCCTACCCCACCGTCCTCCTCGCCCACGGCTTTGCCGGCACTTTGCGAAACATGGAGCCCTACGCGCAGGCGCTGGCGGAAAACGGCTTTGCTGCCTGTGTGTTCGACTTCTGCGGCGGTTCCAACGACAGCCGCAGCGACGGCGACACGCGGCAGATGTCCGTGCTGACCGAGGTGGGCGACATGGGCTTCGTGCTCGACAGCCTGCTCGCCAGCGATCTCGTGGACAAAGACCGCCTCTATTTGATGGGCGAGAGCCAGGGCGGGCTGGTCGCGGCGCTGCTGGCCGCGCAACGGGCGGAGGATGTGCGCGCCCTCGTGCTGCTCTATCCGGCGCTGGCGATCCCCGAGAACGCGCGGGCGCAGTACGCGGACGCGGCGAGCGTCCCCGAAACGGCGTATGTGTTCGGCACCGCGGTGGGCCGCGTCTACTATACGGACGTGCTGGAGCTGGACGCCTACGCCGAGATCGCGGCGTTCACCGGGCCCGTGCTGCTCATCCACGGCAGCGCGGACATCATCGTGCCGCTTTCCTGCTCGCAGCGCGCGGCCGAGGTCTACGCCGACGCCGAGCTGACCGTGCTCGACGGCGCGGGCCACGGCTTCTACGACGAAGCGTGCGCGAGCGCGGCGTCGGAAGTGGTCGCCTTCCTGCGCGAGGCGCGATAGGGCAAAACAAAAGCCGGAAAATGGCGAAAGGGACGCCTTCGCCCACAGCCAGGGATGCAAAAATCGCCGCTGATCTTACAGATCGGGGCGATTTTCGCGTTCATGGGCTTTGGCGACACACGCCTCCAAATTTGAAGCAGCGTCCGCTCCATGCGCCCGTGCGCCGGCCCTTCTCGCTTTTATTGTCCGTTTGCCGCCCTAGACGGGGAGAAAGTGCACAAAGAGGATCGTATCTTCGTCCGTCTGCCAATGCCAGACCGTCCAAGTGGCGTAGACCCCCTGACGCTGCGCGGCGCTTTGCAGGACGGCGTTGAAGGCGTCGGGATCGGCGTATTGGCCCAGGAGGATGCACTGCCATTGGGCATAGCCGGCCGCGGCCTGCGCGAGCGCAGCTTCGGCGGCGGCGTCCAGGCTGGTGAGGCAGCCGCCGAAGCCGGGCCGGCCATTGTAGTACCAGAGGTCGGGGTCGGTATCGTTGCAGATGCGCTCGTCGCAGGCGGGCGGCCACCAGTTCCAGCTGTCTGCGGGCACGCGGTCCCAGCCGATGTTGAAGCTGCGGTACTGCACCTGCGGGGCGCTTTCGTCGGCGTTGTCGAAGTCGCCGTCGGTCACGTCCACCATGTAGAGCCGGCCATTGAGCTCAATGGTGTTCCAGATGTGCTGGCCCTCGTCGTGATCGGCGTACCAGCCGGAGAGGAAGCCGACCTTCAGCCCGCAAAGCGTGCCCAGAAGATAAAACATGCGCGCGTAGGCCTGACAGTTGCCCACGCCCTCCAGCATGGCGCTGGGCACAGTGACGACGCGGCTGAACTCCGCGGAAGTCGTGTCCGGGTAGTTGCGATAGGTCACGTTGCGGCAGATGAGGTCGTAGATGGCCTTTTCCAGCGAGAGCGCGTCGCTGTACGTCGCGCGCAGCTGCGTCGCGGCCTCCACCGCCATGGCCAGGCACTGCTGTTCCTCGGTAGAGAGCCCGGAAAGGTCGCCGCTTCGATAGGCGTCCACCATGCGCACCGCGTCGCAGTACTCGATCGAGATGCGCACGTCGGCGCTGCGGTCTTCGTGCCTGTCCACCTGCACGCCGATGAGCCCGGCCATGGCCATGGTGTCCTCCAGCGCCTCGCGCACCTCGTCGGTCTCCCAACGGGCGCAGGCGTCTTCGTCGAGGAACAGCGCGATCTCCGTTTCGCGCGCGTCCATGCAGGCCCGCAGGTAGTCGCAGGCGTCGTAGATATTGTTGAAAGACGGCGCTTCCGCCGGCGCGCCCGCGCAAAAGAGCGGCGCGAGCAATGTCAGCGTCAGCAGCAGGACAAGCGCGCGCCAAGCCGTCCGGCGCATAAAACGTCCCCCTCCCGCATAGGCGGCCGGCGCTGCCAGTGGCCATGCCGCCGCCCGTTTTTTCCATTATACCACGAACCGCGCGCCGCGCCAAGGCATGCCATGCCAAAGCCGCGGGGAAAGGCGAGACCGCCGCGCGCCCCGGGGAAGGCCCGATGGCGGCGCCGCGTTTCCCCATGGGGAGACGGGCACGCGCGCCGCCTTTCGCGAATAAACCGTAAAGGAACGGTCAATGCTCGCTGCGGGGGGTGAGAAAATGACGTGCGACTTCTGCCGGCGGCGCTTTGGCGAGGGCGAGGCGCTGTTTTGCCTCTGCCCGGCCTGCGCAAGGCAGCTTGCGGCCCTGTCGCCCCGGCGCGCGGAGTACATATGGTTCGTCGCCGCCGTGCGGCGGGCGCTGTTCGGGCGCTGACGGCGCGCCGTCACGCCCGCTTCTCGTGGAGGAGCTGGCCGGCCATGTGCTCCATGCCGAACCACTTCGTGTAGTGCGGGCACTTGGCGAGGAAGAGGTAATAGACGTTCAGCCCCGAGCCGCTCAGCGTTTCGAAGTTGCCCTGTCCCTTGGCGACGATCACATCCGCCGCGAGCATCGCCGCGCGCGCCTCGTCGCCGAGGAACTGCATCTGCGTGCCGCCGATGTTCGAGCCGTTGCCGACGATCTTCGCCACGCGGTCCAGCCCCACGGCGCGGGCGTCCTCGGCGGCGACGTCGTTGAGCACGTTCTCGCCGCGCACCAGCGCCGTGATCTCCAGCGCCGGGTTCTCCCTTTTGAGCTCCTCCATCAGCAGCAGGTCGAGCACCACCTCGCCGCAGTTGTCGCAGGCGTAGACCAGCCGCTTCGCCGCGCGCACGTCGGCGCGCAGCCGCGCGAACGCAGGCGTGCCCACAGCCCTTTCGTCCGGCGTGGAGAGCATGCGCTTGAGGCGCGCGTCGTCCACTTCCTTGAGCACGCCAAAGTCTATGTAATTGCCGGCCATGGCCATCCACGCCGCCAGTTTCAGCGGATCGTCCGCCGCCGCCAGCGCCGCGCGCAGCTCCGGCAGCCATGTCATCACCAGCTCGTTGTACCTGCGCTTCAGGCGCGGGTAGTCGTCCTGTTCGGCGAACTGCGCGGCGTAGATCCTTTGCAGCCTTGCCGTCGGCACCGGCGGGGCGATGCCGGGGGCGGCCTCGGCCACGGTGCGCAGCACTTCGCGCATGAACGCCGCCTTGCGCGCCTCGTCCGGGCAGTCTTTGACGAGCGACCAGTGGTGTTCGACGATGCAGTGCATACATTCGCTGTAAAGTTGCATGAGCATCCCTCCATGCGTCCATTATACCAGCGCGGCGGGCAAAGAAAAAGCCCCCTTGCGTGAAATGCGCGAAAGGGCGGCGAAGGCCGAAAACGCCCCCTCCCGCGAAACGCGCGGAAGAGGGCGGACGAATGTGTGTTTACGCCTTTTCGGACGCGGCGCGCAGCTGCGCCTCCGGGTCCTTGCGCTTGCTGACGGCGCTCCAGGCGTGCATGACCAGGGCGACAGCGATGACGCCGTAGGAGATGAACACGCGGA
>DVGE01000153.1 GCA_018712885.1 Candidatus Pullichristensenella stercoripullorum
CACTTACGTCTATGTAAGCTCCCTTGGATGCAAGTTTGCTTCCTTGGCTTGCGGGCTTTCTCATCGCTCTGCCAGTCTGTTGACTTTGTCAACATCCTGAGCGCCGGAAGCTCGTGCTCCCGGCGCTGTGCTCTCTGGGGAAACTCAGCCGCGGACCTCGCGGAAGAGGGCGGTGGCGGCGGCGGACTTCTCCGCGATGCCGTCGAAGTCCCCGGCCTCGATCATGGCGGAGGAGACCATCCAGCTGCCACCCACGGCCTGGATCTTCGGGTTCTTGAAGTACTCGGCAGCGTTCGCCTGCGAAATGCCGCCGGTGGGGATGAAGCGGGCCTGCGGGAAGGGGCCGCTGAGCGCCTTGATGGTCTTCAGGCCGCCGTAGCTCTCTGCGGGGAAGAACTTGAAGACCTTGATGCCGAGCTTGAGGCCCATCATGATCTCGCTGGGCGTGACCACGCCGGGCACGATGGGCACGTCGAGGCGGGCGGCTTCCGCGATGACGTCCGGGTCAGAGCCGGGGGAGACGAGGAACTTCGCGCCGGCGGCGACAGCCTCGCGCGCCTGCTCGACGTTGACGACCGTGCCGGCGCCGGCGATGATCTCCGGCACTTCGGCGGCCACTTTCGCGATGCAGTCGCGGGCGGCGGCGGTGCGGAAGGTGATCTCCATCACGTTGATGCCGCCGCGCAGGAGCGCCTTGGCGGTGGGCACGGCGTCCTTGACGTCGTTGAGCACGACGACGGGGACGACGCCGCAGGAAGCGAGCTGTTCCATGGAAAGCATAACGATTCCTCCTTTGTCCAAATGGGCTAATATATCTAAGTAGTTATATTATAACGTTTATACGAGCTTTTGTCAAGACTTCGGGCGCAAGTTGCAACATTTTGCATCGCAACGAGAAAACCCTCGCATATCAGGCATTTTCAGCGTTTTTTCGGCGAAAAAATCGCAAACTTCCCGGGCGCGGCATCTTGCAAATTTCTAAAAGTATGATATAATGACATTAGAACATTGCAGAAGGGAGTTGTGCCGCTTGCTTGGGGAAAAAAAGCTGGACAAGTCCGTGCCCATCCCCCTTTACTTTCAGCTCAAGACCCTCCTGCTCGACGCGATCAAGCGGGGGGATTACCCGGTCAACGGCATGATCCCCACGGAAAAAGAGCTCTCCGAAATGTTTGGGATCAGCCGCACCACCGTGCGCCAGGCGGTCACAGAGCTGGTGCAGGAAGGCTGGCTCTACCGCGTCGCCAGCAAGGGCACCTTCGTGGCGCGCCGCAAGATCAAGCAGGATTTTATCAAGCGCCTGGAAACGTTCAACGAGCAGATCCGCCGCACGGGGCGCAAGCCCAGCACCGAGCTGTTGGACATGCGCGCCGCCGCCATGCCCCGTCAGCTGCGCAACAGCTTCGGCGTCGATGGGGACGAGCGCTTTGTCTACCTCTACCGCCGCCGCTTCGCCGACGACGAGCCCATCGTCACGGTGGAAACGTATCTGCCCTACGACCGCTGCGCCTTCGTGCTCTCGCACGATCTTGCCAAAGAGTCGCTCTACAACGTGCTGGCCGCGCGCGACGATACCCGCATCTGCCGGGTGACGCGCGTGCTGGAGGCCGTGGCGGGCAACGCGCGCGACGCGGAATACCTCAACCTGGGGCGGGGCAAGCCCGTGCTGCTCTCCACCACCATTGGCTACAACGAGGCCGAAGAGCCCATTGAGTACTCCGTCGCCCGCTACCGCGGCGACAGCAACCGCTTCGAGGTGGATCTTCTCATCGACACGCGCTTGGAACCATAGGGGTCAAGACGATCGCCAGAGAAAAGGAGGACGAGCCATGGCGAACATCACCACGGTCCTGGGCCCGCTTGGGGCCGAAAAGCTGGGCTATTGCCAGATGCACGAACACATATTCGTGCGCGAAACGCCGGCGGCGGAGATCAACCCGGCGCTGCGGGCGGACGACGAGAGCCGTTCTGTGCAGGATCTCAACGCCTACCGCGCCGCGGGCGGCGCATCCCTGCTGGACGCGCAGCCGCTGGGGGCGGGCCGGAGCCTTTCCGCGCTCGCGCGCCTGAGTCGCGCAAGCGGCGTGAACATCATCGCCGTCACCGGCTACCACATGCCCATGTTCTACCCCGGGGATCACTGGATCTTCACCGACAGCGTGGAGAAGCTGCGCGAACGCTTCCTCAAAGAGCTGACCGAAGGCGTGGAATGTGAAGAAGGCCGCGTCTATCCCGGCGCGGTGAAGGCCGCCATCGGCAAGGACGGCCCCACCGGGCGCATCGGCGAGTGCCTGCGCGCCGCCGCCGGCGCCGCCGCCGCCGCGGGCAAACCGCTCATCCTCCACACGGAGAAGGGCATCGGCGCGGTGGACGCGGTGGGCATCTGCGAAGCGGAGGGCCTCGCGCCCGCGCGCGTCGCCGTCTGCCACGTCGATCGTCAGGCGGAGGACTTCTCCGTACACGAGGACGTCGCCCGCACCGGCGCTTTCCTTGAATACGACACCATCGCCCGCTACCGCTACCACGACGACGCCTCGGAAATGCGCCTCATCCATCACATGCTGGACTTTGGCTGCGCCGACCGCCTGCTCCTTTCCCTGGACACCACCGCCGCCCGTCTCAAAGGCTACACGCCCGACGCCCCGGGGCTGGACTTCATACTGCGCGAGTTCCTGCCGGCGCTTTGCAACGACGGCGTGGCGCGCGACACACTTGCGAACATCATGGTCAACAATCCCTTGCGACTGTTTGGGATCCGTGACTGAATTTAGAGGAGGAAAAGAAAATGCTGCAACTGCCTTCCAAAGCGACCACCCCCACCATGTACTTCATCGGCGTCACGACCGGCCAGTCCTCGATCATGCGCATCTTCCCCATCTGGGCCAAGGCGCTGGGGCTGGATGCCTGCATCAAGGGCATCGACATCACCCTGCACGCTCCCGCTGAAGACTACCGCGCGGCGGTGGAATTCATCAAGAACGATCCGCTCTCCCTGGGCGCGCTGGTGACCACCCACAAGATCGACCTCTACAACGCCTGCCAGGATCTGTTCGACTACTTCGACCCCTACGCCCTTCAGTTCGGCGAAGTCTCCTCCATCTCCAAGAAGGACGGCAAGCTCTGCGGCCATGCCAAGGATCCCATCTCCGTGGGCCTGGCGCTGGACGCCTTCGTTCCCGCCGACCACTGGAAGAAGTACCCCGAGGCCCAGGCCTGCGTGCTCGGCGCCGGCGGCAGCTCTCTGGCGGTCTGCGCGTACCTGCAGAATGAGAAGCACGGCGACTGCGTGCCCGCCCGCATCAACATGACCAACCGCTCCGTGCCGCGCCTGGCCGAGGCCATCCATCTGCTCGGCAACAGCCGCGTGCCGATGAGCTTCCACCTCTGCCCGAAGCCGGAGTGGAACGACCTGATCGTCGAAGCGCTGCCCGAGGGCTCCATCGTCATCAACGCCACCGGCATGGGTAAGGATCGCCCCGGCTCCCCGCTGACGGACAACTGCAAGTTCCCCAAGCACGGCATCGTCTGGGAGTTCAACTACCGCGGCACGCTGGAGTTCATGCACCAGGCCGAGGCGCAGAAGGACGAGCGCGACCTGCAGATCGAGGACGGCTGGACCTACTTCATCCACGGCTGGACGCAGGTCATTTCCGAGGTCTTCCACATCGACATCACCGGCGAGCGCCTCGCGCTTTGCGACAAGCTGGCCCGCTGAGGAGGAACCATCATGAAAGAAAAAATCCTGACTACGCCGCGTTCCTACGGCAAGGACATGCCGGAGCTGTTTGCGCAGCTGGAAGCCGCCGGTTATGAAGTGGTGCGCAACACCACGGGCGGCATCCTCGAAAAGGACGCGATGAAGGAAATGCTGGCGGACTGCGTGGGCGTGATCGTCGGCGTAGACCCGATGGACGCGGAAGTGCTCGCCAGCGCGCCGAAACTGCGCGCCATCGCCAAGTACGGCGTGGGCGTGGACAACATCGACATGGACTACTGCAAGGAACACGGCATCAAGGTCAGCCGCACGGTGGGCGCGAACAGCGAAGCCGTGGCCGACTACGCCATGGCCCTGATGCTGGCCGTGGCCCGCAAGGTGCCGGAGATCGACCGCAAGTGCCGCAAGCTGAACTGGGGCAAGATCACCACGCGCGACGTGAGCCACGCCACGCTGGGCCTGTTCGGTCTGGGCGCCATCGGCCGCCACGTGGCGGAGCGGGCGCAGGGCTTCGGCATGAAGGTGATCGCCTACGACCCCTACTGGCCGGAAGAGTTCGCCCGCGAGCACGGCATCGAGCGCGCCGACGCGGAGACCATCTTCAAGAACGCGGACTTCATCTCCCTGCACCTGCCGCTGATGCCGGATACCGAAGGCTTCGTCGGCGAAAAGGAGCTCGGCTGGATGAAGAAGGACGCCATCCTCATCAACACGGCGCGCGGCGGCCTGGTGGACGAAAAGGCGCTTCTCAAGGCGCTGAAGGAAGGCCGCATCTACGGCGCGGGCCTCGACGCCTTCGCGCACGAGCCGCCGGAGGACGACGACTGGTTCGAGCTGGACAACGTAGTGCTCGGCTCGCACTGCGCGGCTTCCACCCGCGGCGCCACGCAGAACATGGGCCGCATGGCCACGGAGAACCTGCTGCGCGACCTTGGCTGACGCGCGCAGAAAACAGAAAGGCAGGTACGCAACAATGAGTGAAAAGAAGATCGCTCCCTTTTCCCTGGATTTCAACCTCATCACCGGCATGTGCGACAGCGGCAAGGCCAAGCCCACGCGCCGCTTCGTCTCCAACATGGTCAAGCAGTTCAACGACACCGCCGCCGCCGAGGAGATCGTCAAGAATGGCGATCAGCCCATCTACGACTTCTATGAGCTGGATCAGATCCCCGAAACGGGCGGCGATCTGAAGTTCGGCACCAGCATCGTCTTCCCCGGCAAGGTCGGCGATGAGTACTTCATGACCAAGGGCCACTTCCACACGCTGCTGGATACCGGCGAGGTCTATTTCTGCCTCTCCGGGCAGGGCGCGATGCTCATGGAGACTCCGGAAGGCGAAGTGAGCCTCATCGAGATGAAGCCGGGCGAGGCCGTCTACGTGCCGCCGCGCTGGGCGCATCGTTCCATCAACACCGGCAAGGAAAAGCTGGTCACGTTCTTCGTCTTCCGCGCCGACGCGGGCCACGACTATGGCACCATCGAGCAGAAGGGCTACCGCAAGCTGGTGGTCGAGCGCGACGGCAAGCCGACGATGATCGACAACCCCCGCTGGGACGCCTGAGATAGCGCGACAGGGCCCGGAACGGCGCCGTTCTGGGCCCTGAACGCTGACAAAGCCCGCAAACGCAAAAATCGCTCTGATATAGGGAGATCAGAGGCGATTTTTGCTTCCTGGCGGTGGAGCTGCCGAGCCATGTGGGATCGTCAGATCCAGGCGCAAGGATGCAGCTTTGCGGCAAACTTTGCCGGCGTGCGCCCACTTTTTCAAACATCCATATACGCACTTTTCACGGTGAACAGCAGAGGCCTGCCCGGCGCGCAAACTGCCTATGGCGTTTGCGCGCCTTCTGTGGTATAATGAAAGCGCAGGGACGCCGTTTGCGCGGGCTCTGCATTTTCTCGGGCGTCCGAACCATACGAAAGCTCAGGTGATGAACCCATGCAAGCCAAAGCGGGATACAGCAGGGAAGATGTGTTCCGTGACCTTCCCATCCCTACCGCGCTGCGCAAAATGATCGTCCCCGCGATCGCCAGCCAGTTGATCGTGCTGATCTACAACATGGCGGATACGTTCTATGTGGGGCAGACGAACGATCCTTACATGGTGGCGGGCACGTCGCTGATCCTGCCCGTGTTCAACATCACGCTGTGCCTGGCGGGTCTGGCGGGGATCGGCGGCGGCTCGCTGATCTCGCGTCTGCTGGGCCAGTCCCGGGAAGACGAGGCGCGTCGCGTCGGCGCGTTTTCGCTCTATCTGGGCGCCTTCATCGCGGCGCTGTTCTCGATAGGCATCGCCGTGTTCATGCACCCCATCCTGCGGCTGTTGGGCGCGGGGGAGAATACTTATGCGTACGCCCGGCAGTACGCCATGTGCGTCATCGTCTTTGGCGGCGTCCCCACGGTGCTTTCCAACGTGCTTTCCAACCTCATCCGCAGCATCGGCCTTTCGCGGGAGGCGAGCGCCGGCATCATCCTCGGCGGCCTGCTCAACATCGCCCTCGACCCGCTGTTCATGTTCGTGCTCCTGCCCGACGGCATGGAGGTGCTGGGCGCGGGTATCGCCACCTGCCTTTCCAACTGCGTCGCGCTGCTCTATTTCGTGATCGTGCTGCTGCGGATGGGGCGCGAGCCGGTCATCACCTTCTCGCCCAGGGTCGGCATGCCTGAAAAGGCCAGCATCGCCGCGGTGTTCGGCGTGGGCGTGCCTTCGGCGGTCGTCTCGCTGTTGTTTGACCTCGACTATGTCATCATCGACAAACTGATGGTCTCCTATCACGACCTGGCGCTGGCGGCCGTCGGCATCGTGCTGAAGGTGGAGCGCTTCCCGCTCAACGTGGGCATCGGCATCTGCCAGGGTATGATGCCCCTGGTGGCTTACAATTACAGCGCCGGCAATGAAAAGCGCATGCGCGACACCATCCGCCTTTCCCGCGGCCTGGGGCTGCTGATCGCGGGCGTCAGCATCGTGCTGTATGAGCTGCTCGCCGTGCAGTTTTCCGGCATATTCATCGCCGACGCGCAAACGGTGTCGCTGGCCTCGCAGTTTTTGCGCATCCGCGTGCTGGCCACGCCGCTGATGTTTTTGAGCTTTTTCACCGTCTATCTGTTCCAGGCTTTCGGCAAGGGCCGCGTCGCCCTGTTCCTCGGCATGACGCGCTGGCTGGTGTTCAACATCCCCATGCTGTTTTTGCTCAACGCCATTTTCGGCATGTTCGGCATCGTCTGGGCGCAGGCGGCGGCGGACAGCCTGACGGTCGTGCTCTCGTTCTACGTGCTCTGGAAGTACAGACCCTCGGCGCGCGAGCAGGGCGAAAAGCGCGCCGTTCTCGAAGGGCGGCGCTGAACCTGCCCCGCAAACGAACAGGGCCTCTGAAAGCGGATGATCTCAGAGGCCCTGTTTTCTTGCGCCGCGCCGCCACCGTCGCGCGCCTTCTCGTGGCGCTTCGTCGATTGCAGCCCGCAGGGGCTCGCCGCGTCACGCCGGCAGCAGCCTGCGCGCCAGCGAGCGTGTGATCCCGTAAATGGTATGGGAAACATGGGGCGCATGGGCGATCGCCATGGCCTCCAGCTGCTTTTGCGTGTGCGTGGTGTAGGGGTAGATGCCAAAGAGGAAGGGGAACACGGCGTAGAGGAACGCGCGCCTGTCCTCGCCCGTCATCGCGGGGAAGAACTTGACGAGGCAATCCTCGACGGCGCGCATCGCCCGCGCGTAGGAGGTCTTGAAGGCCACTAGAGCCTCCGGGCGGCTGTTGAGCTCCATGTCGTAGAGGTTCATGCACATCAATTTGAGCATGCGGGCGCGCTTTTCCAGCGCCCGGGCGAAGGCGTCGGCGAAATCGTCGGCGCGCATGGCCTCGTTATCGCGCAAAACGGCCTCCATGTCCTCGGCCCAGGCGTCGTGTTCGCGCGTGAGCAGAGCGAGGAAGATCTCTTCCTTGGTGTGGAAGTAGTTGTAGATGGAGGTGCGGGCAAAGCTCGTGCGCGCCCCGATGTCTTTGAGTGTGATCTCGCGGAACCCCATCGTTTCATACAATTCCGCGCAGGCGTTGACGATCTCCTCCCGGCGCGCCCGTGTCAGCGCCTCGGAACCCGCGGGCATGGGGACACCACCTTTCGTGCAGGGGCGGGTCGCCCCGCCCGTCGTTCAAAATTCGCTCCGTTCGCATGCGCGCGGGCCGTAGCCCGGTCCGGAGGCGGCTTCGCGCGTGTGGATGCCGCTGCGCCTCCCGCCGCGCTCCATGAAGTGGTCGCGGCCCGGGCCGTCGGAATGGAGGATCGGAACCATGCGGGCCTGATCCACGGCCGCGGGGGCGGGCGAGGCGAGCATGCCGATGCCCTTCACGCGGGGGCCTTCAGCCGCCATGGACTTCGTTTTGCCCAACGCCTTTCGCGCTCAGGCGTTGACGGCGCCCCTGGCCCAGGCCGCCGCGCCCGCGCCGCCCAGCAGCTTGCCCGGCTTCCACTGCGCCTGCGGATAGGCCCCTTGCAGCGCGCGCGCCGCGCCTTCCACGCCGCTGCCGCCCGAGGTGGCGAAGGGGATGATCGTCTTGCCGGAAACGTCGCACGCCTCCAGGAAGGTATCGACGATGCGCGGCTGCACATACCACCAGATGGGGAAGCCGAGGAAGACGGTATCGTATTTGTCCATCTCCGGCAGTTCTCCGGCGATGGCGGGGCGGCAGGCGGGGTCGTTCATCTCCACGGAGGAACGGCTCTTTTTGTTCGTCCAGTCGAGGTCGGCGGGGGTGTAGGGCTGCGCGGGGCGGATCTCGTAGAGCTCCGCGCCGGTGGCCTCGGCGATCTCCCGGGCAACGCGCCCGGTCACGCCGCTGGCGGAAAAGTAAGCGACCAGTATGTTCCTGCTCATGTTCACACGCTCTCCTTCACAGTCGTCGCGGTGGTCGATGCGAGCACGCGGGGCGTCTCCCGCGTTCATCGCATCGTTTTGACACGGTGTCAACGATTTCAGCATAGCACCGTTCTGACGCTGTGTCAATATGCGCCTGTGTAAATTTATCCGTCCGGCGAGCGACGCCGCGCCGTGTCAAAGCGCGCGGCGGTAGAGGAAGCAGCGCAGGGGAACGCGCCTGCCGTTCAGGGAGAGGATGATGTCGCGTTCGCCCGCGCGCGCAAAGCCGCGATGCTCGTAAAAGGCGTAGGTGCAGCCGTCGTCCGTATAGAGGAAGAATTCCTTGCCCGCCTCGCGCCGCGCGAGCTCGTCCAGCAGCAGCGTGCCCACGCCCTGCCCCGCCAGCGCGGGATCGACGGCGAGAAAGGTGATCTCGCCCTCCGGCGCGTGCGCCTTTTCATACTGCGCGAACATCTCCCGGTTCGCCCGGGCGTAGACGTCGCCGCCGCCGCGAAACAGCAGCCCCTGCGCGGCCTCGAACAGGCGCACGTACAGCCGCCGCCCCAAGGTGCGCCAGGGCTTTTCTTCGCCCCGCGCCTCGGCCAGCAGCACGCCCGCCAGCGCGTCGCCGCGATAGGCGGCGATGGCTTGCGTGGCGCGCCCGTATTCCAGGCACCAGAAATAGCGCCCGTAAAGGAACAAAAGCAGCGGGTTTTTTGTGTACCATTCAAAGTGCATGCCCGCGCGGGCGAAGCGGATGGCCGTTTTGAAGTCCCGCCGCCGCAGCGCGCCCAGCCGTATCTGCAAAATATCCCCTCCGTTCGCCGACCATTGTATCACGCCCGCGCGCGTTTGCAAAGCCCGGATATGAAAACGCCCCTCCCATTGCGGGAGAGGCGCTCGGGCACATGCTTTTTACGCGAAGGGGTTCTCCTCGGGATAGAGCACGCCCTTGGGCTGGTTGTAGCCGACCCAGTCCACGCCCAGCATCTTGAAGATGCTGAACAAGGCCTTGCCGTGATGGCCGAAGGCCACCGCGCCGTGATGCGGGTAGCCGCCGCCGATGAGCACATGGCGGTAGAAGCGGTTCATCTCCGGGATGGCGAACACGCCGATGCCGCCGAAGGAGCGGGTCGCGACGGGCAGCACCTCGCCCTGCGCCACATAGGACTGCAGCTTGCAGTCCGCCGTGCCCTGCAGGCGGAAGAAGGTGATGTCGCTGGGCAGGATGTCGCCCTCCAGGGTGCCGCGGGTGATGTTGGGCTCGGCATCCGGCTCCAGGGAGCGCTTCA
>DVGE01000154.1 GCA_018712885.1 Candidatus Pullichristensenella stercoripullorum
CTGCACAGGCGGCTGAAAAAGATCATCGGTCAGGTGCAGGCCATCGACCGCATGGTGGACGAGGACGTGCCCTGCGAGGACGTGCTTTCGCAGATCAACGCCGCCAAGAGCGCCCTGCACCGCGTGGGGCAGGTGGTGCTCGAGGGGCATATACAGCACTGCGTGCGCGACGGCATCGAACACGGCGACGCGGAGCAGACCATCGCCAGCTTCACCAAGGCGGTGGAACGCTTCGCCAACATGAAATAGCGCTTTTCGACCCATCCGGCCAGGAGCCGGATTTTTTCGCGCCCGCTTGACAACCTATACCCCTATATGTATAATAGAGCCGTAGCGACCCTGTAAAGGAGCGGGAACATGAAAGCACTGGAACGGTTCCTCGAATGGGGCGGCGCGCGCAAGGACATAGCCCTTCTGGCCATTTCCGCGGTCGCGCTGCTCATCAGCATCTTTGACCTTCTGCCGCTGCCGTTCGACGCGGCGTGGGTGGCCATCGTCCTCTGCGGCGTGCCCATCATCCTCGAAGCCGTCATCGGCCTTGTCACGGCCTTTGACATCAAGACGGACGTGCTCGTCTCCATCGCCCTCATCGCCTCGGTGGTCATCGGCGAGGATTTCGCCGCCGGCGAAGTGGCCTTCATCATGCAATTGGGCGGCCTGCTGGAAGAGATGACCGTGGCGCGCGCCCGCGCCGGCATCGAGCGCCTCGTCCACCTCACGCCGCGCACGGCGCGCGTGGTGCGGGATGGGGAAGAGCGCACCGTCCCCGCCGAGGAAGTGGGCGTCGGCGAGCTTTTGCGCGTGCTGCCCGGCGAGACGGTGCCGGTGGACGGCGTTATCACTTCCGGCCAGACCTCCGTCGATCAGGCGGTGATGACCGGCGAATCCCTGCCTGTGGATAAGGGCGTGGGCGACGAGGTGATGAGCGGCACGGTCAACCAGTTTGGCGCCTTCGAGATGCGCTCCACGCGCGTGGGCGAGGACAGCTCCATCCAGCGCATGGTGCGTCTGGTGCAGTCCGCCGACGCGGGCAAGGCAAAGATCGTCGGCATCGCCGACCGCTGGGCCACGTGGATCGTGGTCATCGCGCTTTCGGCGGCAGCGCTTACATGGCTCATCAGCGGCGAGATCATCCGCGCCGTGACCATACTCGTCGTCTTTTGCCCCTGCGCGCTGGTGCTGGCCACGCCCACGGCGATCATGGCCGCCATCGGCAACGCCACCCACCACGGCTTTCTCGTGCGCGAAGGCGACGCTTTGGAGCGCCTTGCCGGCGTCTCCCGCGTGGCCTTTGACAAGACCGGCACCCTGACCTACGGCGCGCCGCAGGTCGCGGCGGTGGTCAGCGCCCTGCCAGACATGTCCAACGAGGAGCTCTACGCCCTCGCCGCCGGCGCGGAGCTGCGCTCGGAGCACCCGCTGGGCAAGGCCGTCGTCCGCGGCCTGCGCGCGGGGACGGGCAAGGAGCCGCCCGCGCCGGAGGACTTTTCCATGCTGCCGGGCCGTGGTGTGCGCGCGATGGTGGCGGGCAGGCGCGTAGCCGCGGGCAACGCGCAGTTGCTGGCGGAGGAGGGCGTCGCGCTCCCCGTGCAGGCAGAGGAGAGCGCCCGAGAACACAGCGGCAGGGGATGCAGCCTCATATACCTCGCCGTAGACGGCGCCTACGCGGGCTTCATCGCCCTTTCCGACACGCTGCGCCCCGACGCGCGCGACACCGTGCGGCGCGTGCGCGAAGCGGGCGCGGAGCCGGTGCTGCTCACCGGCGATCACAAAAATGCCGCCGCAGCCATCGCCGCCAGCCTCGGCATCGGCGAATACCGCGCCGGCTGTCTGCCGGAGGACAAGCTCGCCTATATCGACGAGAGCCAGCAGTCCGGCAGGCAGATCTGCATGATCGGCGACGGCGTCAACGACGCCCCGGCGCTCAAGCGCGCCCACGTGGGCGTGGCCATGGGCGGCGTGGGCAGCGACATCGCCGTGGACGCCGCCGACATCGCTCTGGTCAACGACGACATCCGCGAGATACCGCACCTTTTGCGCCTGACAAAGCGCATGATGCGCACCATCCGCCTGAACATGACCTTCTCCATGGCGCTCAACTTTGCGGCCATCGTGCTGGCGATGACCGGCGCGCTCGACCCGGTGGTGGGGGCGCTGGTACACAACGCCGGCTCGGTACTCGTCATCGTCAACTCGGCATTTTTATTGAAATGGAGGCAAAGAACATGATCGGTACCATCGTTGCGCTCGTTGTCGCCCTGGCCGTGCTTTGCGGAGGCCTGTACTACCTCTTGAAAGAGAAGAAGGACAAGGAATCCCGCAAGATATACGGCATCGTTTCCGCTATCGGCGCTGTGGCGCTTGTCGCCGTCGTCATCAAGATCATCGTCGCAGGCTTCTAAGCCGCAAAATGGCGCGCCCGGGAAACTTCCCGCGGCGCGCTTTGCGTTCCAGGCGCGGTTTTTGAAAAAATAAAATTCGCGCGATTGACACGTTCGCCTCCGCGCCGTATTATAGTAACCAATACAGCGTATTCGGAGGCTTGTATGGGCAACATTGAGTCGATCTTCGGTTCCATGGTCTTCAGCGACACGGTGATGCGCTCGCTTTTGCCGCACGATACCTATGAAAAACTGCAAAAGACCATTCAGGAAGGGCGCGACCTCGACCGCGGCGTGGCCGACGTGGTCGCCAACGCCATGAAGGACTGGGCCATCTCCAAGGGCGCGACGCACTTCACCCACTGGTTCCAGCCGCTGACCGACATCACCGCCGAAAAGCACGACGCCTTTTTGACGCCCACCGGCCCCTGCAGCATCGTCATGGAGTTCTCCGGCAAGGAGCTGATCAAGGGCGAGCCGGACGCCTCCTCCTTCCCCTCGGGCGGTCTGCGCGCCACCTTCGAGGCCCGCGGCTACACCGCCTGGGACCCCACCAGCTACGCCTTTATCAAGGACAATACGCTGTGCATCCCCACGGCGTTCTATTCCTACACCGGCAGCGTGCTGGACAAGAAAACGCCGCTTTTGCGCTCTGTAGAAGCGCTCAACCGCGAGACGCTGCGCGTTTTGCGGCTCTTTGGCCACAAGAACGTGCGCCGCGTCTATGCCACCGTCGGCCCGGAACAGGAGTATTTCCTCATCGACCGCGCCGTCTACGAGCGCCGGCCCGACCTCAAATACACCGGCCGCACGCTCTTTGGCGCCCGCCCCACCAAGGGACAGGAGATGGACGACCAGTACTTCGGCGCCCTGAAGACGCGCATCTCCGCCTTCATGCGCGAGCTGGACGAGGAATTGTGGAAACTGGGCGTGTTCGCCCGCACCGAACACAACGAGGCCGCGCCCGCGCAGCACGAATTGGCCCCGGTGTTCACCAACGTCAACGTCGCCACCGACCACAACCAGCTGACCATGGAGATGATGAAAAAGGTCGCCGTCAAGCACGGCCTGGTCTGCCTGCTCCATGAAAAGCCCTTCGCCGGCGTCAACGGCAGCGGCAAGCACAACAACTGGTCCTTGTCCACGGACACGGGCATGAATCTGTTCGAGCCGGGCAAGTCCCCGGCGGAGAACATGCAGTTTCTGCTCTTCCTCGCCGCGATGATGCACGCTGTGGACGAGCATCAGGACCTTCTGCGCATCTCCGCGGCCTCGGCGGGCAACGACCACCGCCTCGGCGCCAGCGAAGCGCCGCCGGCCATCGTTTCCATGTTCCTCGGCGACGAGTTGACCGCCGTGGTGGAGGCCATCACCCACAAGGAGATCTATCAGGCGGAGAAGCCCTATCTGGAGATGGGCCTGCCCGCCCTGCCGCGCATCCGCCGCGACACCACCGACCGCAACCGCACCTCGCCCTTTGCCTTCACCGGCAACAAGTTCGAGTTCCGCATGCTCGGCTCCAGCTTCTCCATCGCCGATGCCAACACCGTGCTCAACACCGCCGTGGCCGACGCTCTGCGCGATTTCGCCGACGAATTGGAGCTGGCCGACGATCTCACCCTGCGCCTTGGCAAGCTCATCCGCCGCGAGTTCCGCGCCCACAAGCGCATCCTCTTCAACGGCAACAACTACGCCCCCGAGTGGGTGGAGGAGGCGGAAAAGCGCGGCTTGTGCAACTACCGCTCCAGCGTGGACGCCATCGTCCACCTCACCGACGTCAAAAACGTCGAGCTGTTTACCCGCCACGGCGTGTTCACCGGCGAGGAACTGGCCTCGCGCCGGGAGATCATGTTCGAGAACTACGCCAAGGTCATCCACATCGAGGCGCTGACCATGCTGGACATGGTGCGCCGCGAGATCTTGCCCGCGGTGATCGCCTATACCGACCGCCTGATGAAGGCGGCGCTGCGCAAGCGCGAACTGGGCGTGAGCGGCAATTTTGAAACGAAGCTCACCGAAAAGCTCTCCGCGCTCACCGACCGCATCGCCGAGACCGCGGATGGCCTCGAACATGCCTCCGCGAGCGCGCAGGCATGTTCCGGCAACGAGGAAAAGGCGCGCCGCCACCGCGAGGCCGTCATCCCCGCCATGCATGAATTGCGCGCCGCCTGCGACGAGGCCGAGCTGCTCGTCGCCCGCGATGTGTGGCCCTATCCCAGCTACGGCGAAATGCTCTTCAGCGTGATGTAAGCAAAGGAGAGAACGTGATGAAAACTCTGATCGCCTACGCCTCCAAAACGGGAACGGCGGAAAAGTGCGCCCGCATGCTCGCGGAGCGCCTCCCGGACGCGAAGCTCTGCGACCTCTGCAAGGAAAAGCCGGACCCCGGCGCCTACGATCAGGTGATCGTTGGCGGCGGCGTGCGCATGGGCGCTTTGCACGTGGACGCGCGCCAGTATCTGGACGGCTGCAAGCCCATCCTGCTTCAAAAGCGGCTGGGCCTGTACCTCTGCGCCGGTTTTGCGGAAAAGGCCGGCGAGCTGTTTGAAAACAACGTCGATCCCGAGCTGCGCGCGCACGCCCTCGCCTGCGACTGCTTTGGCGGCGAGATCGACCTGAGCAAGCTGCGCGGCTTTGAAAAGCTGGTGACGAAGATGGCCCTGCGCTCCTTCAAGGACGCGGACGGCCAGGCCGCCATGCCGCGCCTTCTTCCCGAGCGCGTCGAGGCCTTCGCCGCAAAGTTTAGGGAGGCATGAGCGTGGACTTACCGCGCAGGGGCCGCTACCGCCACTTCAAGGGCGGGGAATACGAAGTTCTCCATATCGCCCGCCATTCGGAGACGGACGAGCCGCTCGTCATCTATCGCGCCCTCTATCCCTGCCCGGACACCCCGAACGGGGAGGGGATATGGGCGCGCCCGCTTTCTTCATGGAACGCCCCCGCCGAGGCGGAGGGAAAGGCCGTGCCGCGCTTCATACCCATCGCGGACGACGCGCCGCCCATGCCGGAACCGCCGCCGGAGGAGGCGTTTTTTGCCGCGCCGCCGGAAATGCCGGAAATGTCCGCCGCCGCTCCCGCGCCCACCGGCGCCGAGCCCATCGAAGCGCCCGAGGATGTGCTCAAGCGCGTCTTTGGCTACGCCAGCTTCCGCGAAGGGCAGCGCGAGGTCATCGACGCCATCCTCTCCGGCCGCGACGTGCTGGGCGTGATGCCCACCGGCGCGGGCAAGTCCATCTGCTATCAGGTGCCGGCGCTGGCTATGCCGGGCTGCGCGCTGGTGATCTCGCCGCTTATCTCGCTGATGAAGGATCAGGTGGCGGCGCTCAAGCAGGCGGGCGTGGCGGCGGCGTTTCTCAACAGTTCGCTCACCGAGCGGCAGATGGACCTCGCCCTTCGGAACCTCGCCGGCGGGCAGTACAAGCTGGTCTACGTCGCCCCCGAGCGCCTGCTCACGCCGCGCTTTCTCAGCCTGTGCCGCTCGCTGCCGATCTCCATGGTCGCCGTGGACGAGGCGCACTGCATCTCCCAATGGGGGCAGGATTTCCGCCCCAGCTATCTCGACATCCCGAAATTCATCGGCTCCCTGCCCGCGCGGCCCCGCCTGTGCGCCTTTACGGCCACGGCCACCAGGCGCGTGCGTTGCGATATACAGCGCCTGTTGGGGCTGCGCGACCCCTTTTCGCTGGTTACGGGCTTTGACCGCCCCAACCTGCGCTTTTTCGTCGAGCGTCCCCGCGACAAAATGGCGGCGCTTTCGCGCGTGCTGGACGCGCACGAGGGGGAGAGCGGCATCGTCTACTGCGCCACGCGCAAGGCGGTCGAAAAGGTGTGCGATGAATTGCGCGGCCGGGGCGTGGCCGCGATCCGTTACCACGCCGGCCTTTCCGAAGCCGAACGGCGCGAAAATCAGGAAGCCTTCTCCTACGACCGCGCGCAGGTGATGGTGGCCACCAACGCCTTTGGCATGGGCATCGACAAATCTGACGTGCGCTTCGTCGTCCACTACAACATGCCCAAGGATCTGGAGAGCTACTATCAGGAAGCGGGCCGCGCCGGACGCGACGGCGAAATTTCGGACTGCGTGCTGCTCTTCGCCAAGAGCGATGTGACCACGCAGCGCTTTCTCATCGACAAGATGGGGGAGGAGGGCGACCTCGAAGGCGAAGCGCTCGCCGAGGCCAGACGCGCGGCATGGCAGCGCCTCGATCAGATGACCGCCTATTGCCAGACCGACGCCTGTCTGCGCGCCTATATCCTCCGCTATTTCGGCGAGGAGGCGGAAGAGCGCTGCGGCGCCTGTGGCAATTGCCTGCGCCCGTCGGAACTGATGGACGCGACACCGATGGCCCTGCCGGTGCTGGAGTGTGTTCGGGACATCAATGGCCGCGTCGGCGCGCGGCTCATCTGTTCGACGCTCCTGGGCAGCAGGGAGCAGCGCGTGCAGGAGATGCGTCTGGATCGTTCGCCCCATTATGGACGTTTGCGGGGCGTGCAGCGAAGGCTGCTGAGCGACGTGATCGACGAAATGCTGGAGCGCGGCTATCTGGCTTCTTCCGGCGGCAAGTACGCCGTGATACGCCTGGGGCCGAAGGCGAAAGCGGCGCTGGATGGGGGATCGGTGCGGTTGCGCGTCCGGGAAGAAGAGCCGGCGTCTCCCGCGCGGCGGCAGACGCCCAAAACCGCCGCCCTGCGCGACGCAGACGCCGGATTGTTCGCCGCTCTGCGCGCTCTGCGCCTGCGCATCGCCGAAAAGCGCGGCGTGCCGGCCTATATGATCTTCAATGACGCCGCGCTGCGCGCCATGTGCGCCCTGCTCCCGCGGACAAGGGAGGAGTTCCTGGAAGTCCCGGGCGTGGGCGAGGCCAAACTGCGTGCCTATGGCGATGATTTCCTCCAGGCCATCGCGCAGTGGGAGAAAATACAGGAGCGTTGACAGCGCCCGCGAACGCAAAAAATCGCCCTGATCGAAGGAAGATCAGGCGCGATCGCTGCGTCCTGGGCGCAGGGAGTCATGCTCCGCCGACCGGGCGGCTTTCTCAGCGCTTCCGCGCGTTGCGCCGCAGCCATCGCTCGGCATAGCGGCGCGCTTCGGCGGCGCTTGTGAACCGCAAGGCGCTCTCCGTCAGGTAGTTGACGGCGTCCTGCCACTGCGCCGCCGTGTATTCGCTCTCGTCGCGCCGCAGCAGATCGGTCAGCGCTTGCCGGCAAAGGTCCGCGTGCAGGCGCAGATCGGAGATCATGCAGCAGAGCTTTTCCGCTTCGTCGTCAAGCGGGTGCCGCGCGGTGGAAGGCGGCGCGTCATGACCGCCAGACGCGGATGGGAATACAGCGCTGCTGTCCGGCAGTTTTTTTCTCTGGTCGTCCCGCATGGCGCGTTTCTCCTCTCGCATTACGCGAATATATTATAAGTAATTGTACAAATATCGCGCATGTAACGTATTATACATATCTCCGCGAAAAAGTCAACTATCAAAAGAATATAATCAACCAATCGAATACACAATCACGGTATCCTAAAAGAAGTGAGGTGTGTTAAATTGGTAGATTTCGGCAAGCGTCTGCGCGCGTTGCGCATCTCGAAGGGCTGGACGCAGTCGCAGCTTTCCGCTCGCCTTGGCGTGACCAAGAGCGTCATCAGCGCTTACGAGACGGCTCTGCGCTATCCATCTTACGACATACTCATCCGCATCGCCGCGCTTTTCGGCGTATCTTCCGACTATCTCCTCGGCAACGAGGCCGCGCAGACGCTGGATGTCACCGGGCTGAGCGACGAGCACGTAGAGCTCGTCCGCAAGCTCATCGACGCGCTTCGCGCCTGAGCGCCCGCTCCCGTCCGCGCAAAAGATGCCTTCTTTTGCGCTGTTTTTGCATATATCCCCAAGCGCCCGCATATACAATACCAACAGGACTCAACAGGAGAGGAAGCGGGCTGTATGGAAAAAACTCGCGTTGTGCTTGCGGATGACAACCTCAACGTTTTGCGCCTTCTGACGGATTATTTTGCCGAAACGCCGGATATCGAACTGGTCAAATGCGTCTCCGACGGCGCGCTGGTGGTGGACGCGGTGCGCGCCTGCAGGCCGGACGTGCTGGTGACGGACATCATCATGCCCCGGCGCGACGGTTTTCGCATCCTTGAGGAGCTCAACGGCCTTCCCGAGGCGGAAAGACCCCGCGTCATCGTGCTCACCGGGCTTTCCCGCGATGATTTCATCCTTCGCGCGGTCAAACTGGGGGCGAGCTACTATATGGTCAAGCCCTTCGACGTGCGCCTGCTGGCCAATCGCATCCGCGAAGTCGCCGCGTCTTTTGAGGACGCCTGCGTCGCCGAGCTGCCCGGCGCGCACGAAAGCGCCCGCGCCGATGTGGACGAGCAGGTGACCAATCTCTTTCTCACCATCGGCATCCCCGCGCACATCAAGGGGTACCACTACCTGCGCGAGGCCGTGCGCATGGTGCTGGCCGAACCGGACGTGATGAGCCGCATCACCAAGGAATTGTACCCCGGCATCGCCCGCAAGTTCGACACCACCGCCAGCAAGGTCGAGCGCGCCATGCGCCACGCCATCGACGTGGCCTGGAGCCGCGGCCGGCTGGACGCGGTCAACAGCATGTATGGCTACAAGGTGCTTTCGCCGGACGACAAGCCCACCAACGGCGAGTTCATCGCCCTGATCGCGGACAAGGTGTCCGTGAAGAAGAGCGCCTGAGCGGTTTGAAAATTTTACATGTCCCGCCCTTGCCTTTGGACGCGCGGCATGGTATAATATTTGGGCAAAGCAGAAGCGACCACTTCTCACCCGGCGGCATCGCCAGCGCGGGTTCCCATAATCCCGACCATGCTCCGGCATGGGCGTTTTGTGAGGGTGGCGTTTCGCGCCGCTCATTTTTGTTGCGTTTTTCGAGAGAGGTCAACAGGAGGTGTGTTTCTATCAACAACGATCTCATGATTAATGAGGAGATTCGCGACCGCGAGGTGCGCGTGGTGGATCAAAACGGCGCGCAGCTGGGCATCATGTCCACGCATCAGGCGCTGCTCCTGGCCGAAGAGCGCCAGCTCGACCTGGTCAAGATCGCGCCGCAGGCCCGTCCGCCGGTGTGCAAGCTGATGGACTACGGAAAGTACCGCTTCGAGCAGTCCAAGCGCGAGCGCGAGATCCGCAAAAATCAGAAGGTCATCACCATCAAGGAAGTGCGCCTGTCCGCCACCATCGAGGATCACGACGTGGACGTCAAGTTCAAAAACGCCGTGAAGTTCCTCAAGGACGGCAACAAAGTCAAGGTGACCATCCGCTTCCGCGGCCGTCAGATCACCCATTCGGAGATCGGGCGTGAGGTCATGAAGCAGTTTGCCGAGCGGATCAAGGAATACGGAAACGTAGAGCGCGCCCCGTTGATCGAAGGTCGCAACATGACGATGCTCATCGCCCCGCGCGAACAGAACTAGCGCGTACAAAACGAGAGGAGGAACCATCATGCCCAAGCAAAAGACCCACAAGGGCGCGGCCAAGCGCTTTGACCTCACCAAGTCCGGCAAGGTGAAGCGCGCCCAGGCGTTCAAGCGCCATATCCTCACCAAGAAGCCCACCAAGCGCACCCGCAACCTGCGCAAGGCTGCGTATCTCACCAGCGCTGAAGGCAAGACCATGAAAAAACTGATGCCCTACAAGTAAGGAGGCGAACCCAAAATGGCAAGAGTAAAGAGGGCTGTCAACGCCCTGAAAAAGCGTCGCAAGATCATGAGGCTGGCCAAGGGTTACTTTGGCGCCAAGAGCAAGCAGTATCGCGCTGCCAGCGAGCAGGTTCGCCGTTCGCTCCGTTATGCCTATATCGGCCGCAAGCAAAAGAAGCGCGACTTCCGCCGCCTGTGGATCGCCCGCATCAACGCCGCGGCCCGCATCAACGGCCTGAGCTATTCCCGCATGATCAACGGCCTGAAGGTCGCCGGCGTGGACATCAATCGCAAGGTCCTCTCCGAGCTGGCCATCTCCGATCCCGCCGCTTTCGCCGCCCTGGCGGAGAAGGCCAAGGAAGCCGCGAAGTAAGGCTGTTTCTTATCAAAGCCCCCTCCGTCGAGGGGGCTTTTTCCATGCAGAAGCGCCGGCCTCTCGCAAAGAAAGGCCGGCGCTGGCGTTTTTGTCAGATGCCGTGCTTTACGCGATCGTGTTCCTCGGCGCGCTTGGCGTCGTTGAAGCGGTCGAGCGTGCCCACCAGATAGCCGGTGATGCGGCGGATGCGCTCGAAGGGGCCATCCTCCTCGGAGCGGCCGCAGTTGGGGCAGGTGTCGCCAATGATGCCGTTGTAGCCGCACGCGGGGTCGCGGTCCACGGGGTGGTTGATGGAGCCGTAGCCGATGCCGCTCTCCTTCATCACCCGCACGATCTTCTCAAAGGCTTCGAGGTTTTGCGTGGTGTCGCCATCCAGTTCCACATAGGAGATGTGCCCGGCGTTGGTCAGGGCGTGGTAGGGGGCCTCGATGCGTATCTTCTCCACGGCGCTGATGTCGTAGTACAGCGGCACG
>DVGE01000155.1 GCA_018712885.1 Candidatus Pullichristensenella stercoripullorum
CAACGACGACAACACCGACAACTACTTCCTCGAAGAATGTCTGCGCTACACCACCATCGAGGACGACGAGCCCATGACCTGCCCCCTGTGCAACGAATACGATAAGGCCCTCTGAGCAAAACAAGCGCCGCGCCCCAAACGGAGCGCGCGGCGAAGGAGGAGGCATATGCTGTTTCGTGTACTGACGATGGCCGACGAGGGGGAGATCTTCGCCGTCGTCCGCGCGGCGTTCGCCGCGCCGCCGTGGAACGAGGACTGGAAGGACGCGGCCTCCTTTCACCTCTATCTGAAGGACATACTCGGCAACGCGAATTCCCTCGCCTTCGGGCTGTGGGAGGGGGAGCGGCTGGCGGCGCTGGCGCTGGGGCGGCTGAAGCACTGGCCTCATGGCGTGGAGTATGACATCGACGACTTTTGCACCCACCCGGCGCATCAGGGGCGGGGCGTGGGCTCGGCGCTGCTTCAGCGCATATATGCCTATGCCTGCGCGCAGGGCTTCCGCGAGGTGGCGCTGCTCACCCGCCGCAACGCGCCGGCCTACGGGTTTTATTTGAAAAACGGCTTCGAGGACGTATCGTGGCGTGCGTGGATGGCGCGCCCCTGCGGGCCGAAGGCGTAAAAAGCCCGGCCCCGCCCGTGGGCAGAGCCGGGAAAGCGCGTCGGGGAAGATCGGGCGGACGGGCCGGCCCCGGCTTTAGCCGTTCCCGCAAGCCCTTGCGGAAACGCCGCAGTCGCGCCGGAGCTACTGCGCCGCGGGGAAATCCTCGCGGTAAAGGAGGAACTGCAGCGCGTCGTCGGCCACGCCGCCCTCGTCCATGCCGGCGGCCTGACGCGCGGCGCGCACGGCGGCCTCGGTATTGGGGCCAAAGATGCCGTCGGCGTCATCGTCGAGGTAGCCGAGCTCGATCAGCCGCGTTTGCAGGGCGACCACGTCGTCGCCACGGCTGCCGTTTGCAAGCTCGGGGTAGATGGCGCGCTCTTCGAGGAGGAAGTAGCGGCTTTCGCGCTCGCCGCCCTCGCACCAGGTGAGCACGAGGTAGCTGGCTTCCTGCCCGGGCGTTTGCACGAAGCGCTTGTAGAGCGTCTTTTCCTCGCCCGGTCCAAGCGCCGCGCCGTAGTTGCCGCCCAGCGGCGCGTCCATGAGCTGGAAGCCCGTGGCCTGCGTGCCGTCCGCCGTGATCAGCGTCAGCCAGAAGGCGTTTTGGGGCACGATGGCGGCGTCGCCGCCGTTGGTCAGCGTCACCTGCGCCCCGGCCTCGGTGCCGTTGAACTTGTACAGCTGGCGGTAGCGGCCGGCAAAGTACTCCGGCGGCAGGTAATTGTCCAGCCGCAGCGTCATCGGCACGGCGGTATAGGCCGCGCTGTCGGCGCTCTGGCGCGGCGAGCCGTCCGCGAGCACTTCGGCGGTGAAGGCGCACACGTCGCCCAGGCGGTAGGGGTCTTCCCGCGTGCCCTTCCGCGCGCCCTCGGCGGCGGCGGGCACAGCCAGAAGCGCCAGCAGCAGCGCCATGGCGAGGCAGGCGAGGCGCAGCGTGGTTTTCATGAGCATCCATCCCTTCTGTCCCAGTGTGTCGCTTCTATGATACCACAACCGCGCCCGCGCGACAAGCTGTAGAAAAAACTGGATGCGCAATCATTTGCGTAACAACTTTGTAATTTAATTAAAACTTTACGTAAATACGCACATATTTCTGTCATATATCCGGCAAGATCGCGCGTTTGCGTTGTTCTCAGGGCAGCGCTTTTGCGCTATAATATAAGGACAGAGACTGGATCGAGCGAAGGAGGTGAGGGCGCCATGGCCCGCAAAGCGCGCAGGGTGAGCATGTACACGCTGATGGTCCTGTTGCTCGCGGCCATCGTGGTCATGGTGATCCTCTCCATAATCTCCTACGACCGGGCGACGAGCGCGGACGCGCAGGCGCAGGTGCTGCGCAACCTCAGTTCGCGCGTACACAACCGCGGCGCGCAGGTAGAGCTGTTTCTGCAAAAGCAGCTCAGCGTATTGGAGGGCTCGGCCCTATCCTTTGCCGGCGACGCGCCGGCGGGGGAAAACGGCGCGGCACGGCTGGAAGCTCAGCGGCAGGCGCTGGGCCTGTACAGCCTTTGCTATATGAACGCTGAAGGGCAGGCCCTGGGCAGCGACGGAAAGACATTCGACCTTTCCGCCAGCCCCTGCGCGCAGCGCGCGCTCGCGGGCGAGGCGCTGCTGTGCGACAGCGAGATCGACGGCGTGCCCTGTGTCGTCGCCGCCGCCCCTGTGGGCGACGGCGAAGGCGCGCTGCTCGGCCGTCTGGAAGTCTCGGCCCTGCGCGGGGAGTTGCTCTCCAACGGCGGCAATGTCTGTCTGCTGCGCGCGGACGGGCGCATACTCGCCGCCGCGCCGGGCAGCTTTCTGGAGGACATGCTCGGCGAGGACCTGTTCGCCGCGCTGGAAATGGACGCGGACGCTGTGGGCTCCATCCGTGCCGGCGGCAACAGCGCGCTCGGCGCAGTGACCTCTCTGGGCCGCTTTTACGTCACCTGGACGACGCTGGAGAACGTCAACGGCTGGCAAGTGCTCACGCTGGTGCCGCAGGACGAGCTTATGGGGCAGTTCTCCTTCATGAACGAGGCCGCCACCGTGCTGGAAGTGCGATTGGGGCTGTGCGCGCTGGGGCTCATCGCCCTGGTCATATGGATGGCCTGGGAGAGCAACCGCCGCCTGCGCGCGGAAAAGCTGCGCCTGGAATGGAGCGAGGAGCGCTACCGCATACTCGCCGAGGGCAACAACGAAGTTTTCTGGGAATACGACGTATTGAGCGACCGCCTGCGCCTGGGCGAAAACTTCCAGCGCGTGTTCGGCCGCGAGGGTTCGCGCACGATCGGCGAATTCCTCGCCATCGCCCACCCGGAGGAGCGGGAGCAGCTGCAGCGCATCTTTAATATCCTCAAAGGCGGCATGAGCGCCGAGTCGCACGCCACCGTGGACTTCCGCGTGCGCAGGGGCGGCGAGGGCGAGCGCTATACCTGGTGCCGCGCCCACATGAGCGTGCTGTTCGACAGCCGTCGCCGCCGGCGCTGGGTGATCGGCAAATTGACGGACATCTCGCAGGACCGCCTGCTCGCCGAGCGGCTGGAACAGCAGGCGCGCACCGATTCCCTGACCGCGCTTTTGAACCGTGCCGGGCTGGAGGAGGCCATCCGCCTGCGCGTGGAGGGCGCGCCGGACAAGCCCTGCGCCATCGTGCTGCTGGACATCGACGATTTCAAGGAGATCAACGACTTTTACGGCCACGACGTGGGCGACGACGTGCTGCGCACGCTGGCGGAGTTCCTGCGCGGCCATTTCCGCGGCACGGACATCGTCGGCCGCCTGGGCGGAGACGAGTTCATGGCCCTGATGGAGGGCGTGGACAGCCGCGAAAAGCTCAGGCAGGCGCTCTCGCGCCTCAAATCGGGGCTTTCGCGCCTGCACGCGGGCGAAGTGCGCGTGGGCTGCAGCGCCGGCGCGGTGCTCTTCCCCACGGATGGGGACAGCTTCGACGCCCTCTACAAGGGCGCGGACGTCGCCCTCTACGACGCCAAGCGCGCCGGCAAGGGGCGCTTCACCGTCTACGACGGCGACGACGGCCGCTTCTTCACGCCGCAGATGCTGGAACACGCCGACTACATCGCCTACGCCATCGACCCCGAAACGCGCGAACTGCTCTTTGCCAACGCCAGGATGTGCGCCCGCTTCCCCACGCTGCGCCCCGGCGAGAAGTGCTACCACGCTCTGATGGCCGGCGCGGACGCGCCCTGCGAGGGCTGCGACACCTGCGCCCTGCTCAAAGCGGCGCTCGACGGGAGCGAGGACGGCTCGGGCGCGCTGTGCAGCGAATGGCTGCGCGCCGCGCCCACGGCGGTGCGCTGGAACGACGGCCGCGAAGTGCTGCTGTTCTCCTGCAAGCCGGCGGAGGCGGCGGGGGCGAAGCGATGACGCCCGAGATCCGTTTCCGCGCGAGGAACAAAGGCCCGCTTTCCCCCGAGGGGAGGCGGGCCTTCTCATCGCTCTGACAGTCTGTTGACAAAGCGGGCGGGCCGGGAAAGCCCGCGGGACGCGCGGACAGGCGGCCGCGGGCGCTCCCATGGCCGCGGGGAGCCGCCGGGAGCAAAACCGCCTCTGTTTTTATGCGCAGTCGCGGGCTCTCCGGCGCGCAAAACGCCTCCACGACGTTTCGTGGAGGCACGTTTCGTGGAGGCGTTTCGCGTTCGCCCGGCATCAGCGCCCGGCGACGGCGTAGATCTCTTTGAGCACGTTGTCCACCCCGTTGGCGGAGGGCTCCTTGTCCATCTTTTCGTAGAGCGTGCCGCGCTCGCGGTAGAGGCTGATGACTTCGGACACCAGGCGCTCGGCGGTCATGTCCTCCTGCATGAGCACGCGGCTGAGGCCGCGGGCTTCGAACGAGCGGGCGTTGACGATCTGGTCGCCGCGGCTGGCGCCCATGGGATAGGGAATGAGCAGCGCCGGCTTGCGCAGGGCGAGGATCTCGCACAATGTGTTCGACCCGGCGCGGGAGATGAGTATGTTGGCGCAGGCGTAGGCGTCGGCCATTTCGTCGTTCAGGTATTCGCACTGGACGTAGCCCGCCGTGCCCAGCAGGGCTTCGTCGGCGTTGCCCGGGCCGCACAGGTGCAGCACCTGGAACGATTCCAAAAGCTTCGGCAGCGCCTCGCGCACGGCGGCGTTGATGGCCTGCGCCCCGGAGGAGCCGCCCGTGACCATCAGCACGGGCCGTCCGTCGCTAAAGCCAAAGGTGGCCAGGCCCTTTTCGCGGTCGCCGCTCAAGATCTCCGGGCGGATGGGCGTGCCGGTATAGACGCCCTTTTCGCCAAAGCCGCGCGCCGCCTCCGGGAAGGTGCAGAGGATCTTGCTCGCAAAGGGCGCGCAGAGCTTGTTGGCCAGCCCCGGCGTCATGTCCGATTCGTGCAGAAGCACGGGCACCTTGTGCAGCCGCGCGCCGTAGACCACGGGCACGGAGACGAAGCCGCCCTTGGAAAAGACCACGTCGGGCTTGAGCTGTTTCATCAGCTTCGAGGCCTGGCCGACGCCCTTCAACACCTTGAAGGGGTCGGTAAAATTCTTCGGGTCGAAGTAACGGCGCAGCTTGCCCGTGGACACGCTGTGATACGTCACCTGCGGGATGGCGGCGATGAGGCGCTTTTCCACGCCGTCCGCCTCGCCGATGTAGTGTACGTCCCACCCGTCTGCCAGAAGGCGGGGGATGAGCGCCAGGTTCGGCGTGACGTGGCCCGCCGTGCCGCCCCCGGTCAGTACGATCCGCTTCATCAAATCCCTCCCGATGCCGGATACGTCCGCGTTTTCCGCCGGCAGAAGACCGCGCGCCTGCAAAGATCCCCGTCGCGGGGTGTTTTTGCATTGTTTTGTGCAAGTTCGCGCCGTTTTGACGCCGTTCCTGCGAAAAGGCCATCCTGCCAGTTTTCCTAAAGCATTATAGCACGCCAATGCGGAAAAAGTTTTTAGGTTCCTGTAAAACTTCTTTTGTTTTGGACGGATTTGATATATTATATAAACAGAGTCCATTTTCGGAGGTCAACATGAGCTATCAGGCACTGTACCGCGCCTGGCGGCCGGAGACGTTTTCGCAGATCGTCGGGCAGGACGCGGTGGTAAAAACGCTGCGCCATCAGGTGGAGACCGGGCGCGTGGCCCACGCCTACCTGTTCTGCGGCACGCGCGGCACGGGCAAGACCACCGCCGCCAAGGTGCTCTCGCGGGCCGTCAACTGCCTGCATCCCGTGGACGGCGACCCCTGCGGCGCATGCGACGTGTGCGTGCAGCTGAAAAAAGAAAACAACATGGACGTCATCGAGATCGACGCCGCCTCCAACAACGGCGTGGACGAGATCCGCGATCTGCGCGAAAAGGTCAAGTACCCCCCGGCGGTGGCCAGGTACAAGGTCTACATCATCGACGAGGTGCACATGCTCTCCACCGGCGCGTTCAACGCGCTTTTGAAAACGCTGGAAGAGCCGCCCGCCCACGCGGTGTTCATCCTCGCCACCACCGAGCCGCAGAGACTTCCGGCCACCATACTCTCCCGCTGCCAGCGCTTCGACTTCAAGCGCCTGAGCGTGGAAACGATGGTCGAGCGCATGATGGTGGTGCTCGGCGGCATCGGCCGCACCGCCTCGGACGAGGCTCTGCACGAGATCGCCCGCGCCGCCGAGGGCGCGATGCGCGACGCCCTCAGCATACTCGACGTCTGCCTCTCCTACACGGACGGGGAGGTGGATCTTGCCCTCGTGCGCGACGTGCTGGGCACGGCGGGGCGCGAGTTCCTCTTTGATTTCGCCGCCGCGCTGCTCTCTTGCGACGCCCGGGGCGCGCTTTTGCAGATCGACGAACTCTTGCGCCGGGGGCTTGACCCCCAGGTGTTCGCCCGCGAGGTGGCGGAGCATTTGCGCGCGCTGCTGCTGGCCCAGACCGTGGGCGAGGCGGCGGAGGAGCTTCTGGAGTGTACGCCCGAGGACGCGCAGCGCTACCGCGAACAGGCGGGCAGCGCCGTTCGGGAACAGCTTTTCCGCCTCATGGAGCTGTTCATGCGCGTGGAGCCGGACATGAAGTGGGCCGCCGACCCGCGCGCGATGCTGGAATTGACCGCCGTGCGCGCCTGCTGCCCAGAGGGGGAAAAGGACGTCTCTCTCGCTGAGCGCGTTGGGCATCTGGAAGCGGCCATCGAACGGGGCGCGGCCATTGCCCCGGCCAAAGAAGCGCCCAAAACCGCCAAAGCCCCCGCGCCGGCAAAGGAGCGCGCGCCCAAGGCCGCCCCGCCGCCCAAGAGCGCCGCCGAAACGCCGCCGCAGTATTTGCAGGCGGTGGAGGCGCTTTCCAAGGCCAACCCCTCGATGCGCGCGGCGCTGGAGGGCATGAGATTCGTGAGCTATCAGGACGGCGTGGCGACGGCGGAATTTGCGCGCAAACAGATGATGTTCATGAAGATGCTGGAGCGCAAGCGCGACCTCATGGACGCCGCCTTCACCGAGGCGTTCGGCGCGCCGACGAAGCTGGTGATGCGCCTGGAGGGCGACGCGGCCCCGGCCAGCGGCGCGGCTTCGCAGGCCCGCCGCGTCATCGAGCAGAGCTACGACGTATTCGGCCGGGAGAACATCGACCTGACGGATTGACGGCCAGAGCGCTGAGAAAGCCCGCGACCGCAAAGATCGCTCTGACCGTCTACCTGCATTGTCTACATCTTTGAATGATTGACGTTTCGCCCCCGCGCGGGTATAATAGATAGTGATTTGTTGGAAAGGGGATACCCATATGACCACGTTGGTACGGGAGCTGTTTGCCGCCCCGCCCGCCGAAGCGCGCGCGGGCGTAAAGGTGTCGGGCTGGGTGCGCACCATGCGCGAATCGAAGGCGTTTGCCTTCGTGGAGCTCAACGACGGCAGCTATTTTAAGAACCTGCAGATCGTCCTCGAGGCGGACAAGCTGGAAAACTACCACGAAGTGACGAAAAAGATCGGCGTGGGCGCGGCCATCGAAGCCGAGGGCGAACTGGTCCCCACCCCGGAGATGAAGCAGCCCTTTGAACTCAAGGCCACGGCCCTCACCGTGCTGGGCGAGAGCCCCAGCGATTACCCCTTGCAGAAAAAGCGCCACACGCTGGAATATCTGCGCACCATACAGCATTTGCGTCCGCGCGCCAACCTCTTCCAGTGCGCCTTCCGCGTGCGTTCGCTGGCGGCGCAGGCCATTCACCGCTTCTTCCACGATCGCGGCTTTGTCTACGTACACACCCCCATCCTCACCGGCAGCGATTGCGAGGGCGCGGGCGAGATGTTCCGCGTCACCACGCTGGACGCGGGCGAGCCGCCGCGCCTGCCGGACGGCAGCGTGGACTTTGACAAGGACTTCTTTGCCAAGCCCGTGAGCCTGACCGTTTCCGGCCAGCTCAACTGCGAGTGCATGGCGCTGGCCTTCCGC
>DVGE01000156.1 GCA_018712885.1 Candidatus Pullichristensenella stercoripullorum
CAGGGCTATACTTATACCTTTGGTTATGCTCCCTATGCTTCGGATTCTTCAGCAAAATTGGCGGAAGTTGTAAATTGGCTCAACGAAAATGGATACGATTATTCGAAAGCTGCAATTCTCTATGAGGATACGTCTGTGGGATCATCTTATGCGGACGGATACCGCGAGAAGGCGGAGCAGATCGGTCTAGAAGTGGTGTATGACAAGTCCTATCAGGCGAATTTGACTGATGCGAGTTCCATTGCGCAGGCGATCAAGGCAACCGGAGCGGAAGTGATCCTGGGTTCAATGGTTGGACAGGACAGTAAAACCATCTCAGAGGCGTTTGCCGCCATTGATTACCATCCGCTGTGGCTGGGAGTCTCTGCACTTTTGTCCTATGGAGAAACGATGGGCGAGGCGTGCAACGGGCAGATGGCGACCACGAACTGGAGCGCGGACACATATGTGATGGATAATAATCCAGAATATGCGCAGTTGCGCAGCGATTTCGAAGAGCTAAGTGGACATTTTGTGGCGGAGAAGACGGGTTCTACCTGGTGTATTCTGGATATCATCACGCAGGCCATTGAGATCGCGGGAACTACGGATCCAGAGGCAATCCAGCAGGTGCTGGCTACGACGACCTTTGATACTATGACTTCTACTGGAAAAGTGAAATTTGACGAGACGGGCTATCCAGAATTCCAAGTGATCACAGCGGATGCGGGCTACAAAACGCCATGGATCTGCAAACAGATCTTTGACAGTGGAAGGATACCCTCGCTTCCCTACAAGCGCCCCATGACCAAGAAAGGGGACCTGCCGTGGTATGAGTATGTATACGATGAATATTACGACTGTGTCCTGTGTCCACAGGACAAGGTTCTAAGTTATGCCACCACCAACCGCGAAGGATGCCGGGAGCACAAGAGTAAAGGCTACATCTGTCAGGGCTGCCCTGTGCGGGAAAGATGCACGCAAGACCGGCAGCACGCGAAAACCGTGACCCGGCATATCTGGCAGGACTATCAGGAGCGCGCGGAGGATATTCTGCATACTCCGCTCGGCAAAGCGACCTACGCCCTGCGTTCGCAAACAATCGAGCGAGTCTTTGCGGACGCCAAAGAGAAACATGCGATGCGATATACGCCTTATCGAGGGCTGACCGCGGTTACCGCCTGGGTCAAGCTCAAGTTTGCTGCGATGAATCTCAAGGAACTCACCCTCCACAAATAGCGACCGTTCCTTCTTTTCCATCTGTTCTCTATCTTATCTCCTTCTTTTCTCTATACTTGTCTGTCAAAGAAGCCCCTTCGCTTTCTCGCAAGGGGGGCTTCTTTGACAGTCTGAGGCTCATCCCTGACGGATGGGCCCTTTCTTTTTCTTTCGCCGCCGGCGGGCTCGACAAAAACCGCGATCTGTGCTATGCTGTACGCAGAGAGGCTGGTGGACACATTGGGAAACGGATACATCGAATACCCGGAAGTGTGGAGCGCGCGCAGGACGCGCGAGCGCTTCCGCGCTATTCCCATGGACGACGCGCGCATTGATCTTGCGCGGAAGTACTTCCTGGCCATGGCGCATCTCTATTGGCTGATCCCGCTGCGCGACGCCTTTGCGATCATCGAGGCGCAAAGCCCCGGCGTTTTTACGCGGGAGGAACTGACGGCGTTCGCGCAGGTCGCCATGCACGCGGACACGGACTACTGCATCCTCGGCGTCGAGCAGCTTTTCGAGGGCGAACAGGAGACGCCTTTCGACGCGCGGCTGATCATCTACGGCTTTCTTCTGTCCGAGGACGCGGATGAGGAGCTGTTGCCCCGCATCTACGCCATGCAGCAGGGCAAGCCCTACTATGTGCCCGAGCGCGATGTGTTGCTGCGCTACGCGAAGCGGGGCTACATAGAGCCATCCGCGAGCCTGCGCGAATTGCGCGCCTTTCTGTTGGCCTGCTTTGCCGGCGACGCGGCCTTCGTTGGGAAAATACTGGAAATACTGGCGTTCCTGTCCAAGGCGGACGAGGATCTCTCCGAGGCCATCAAGCTCTTTCTTTCCGCCTTCCCCGACGAAGCCCCGCCGCATGACAAGACGGTCGAACTGTTCGGAGACCTCTACGTCGATTTTCACAACAACCTGCAAATACCATGCAATCGCGGCCATTCGCCGAGATCGTTGACCGCGCTGCACGCCCCGGAAGGCGCGGCGCCGAGATCCATCGGGCTGGACGAGCAGACGCGCGAAGCGATCCGGCGCGGGGAACTCGACGCAAACGACTTGCGCAACATCATATTGCGCATGGAGCTTCCCAATGAAGCGCTTCGCCAGCAGCTCCTGCGGCAGCTCGACGAGACGGTCGCCTTGGCGCAACACCCCGCGCAGACGGGCAGAAACGACCCCCGCGGGGGCGGGAAGAAAGATAAAAAGTGCCGCGGCAAATGAGCGCCGCCCCAGGCAAAGGCGGCCCGCCCGCGCGTCGCGCGGCGGCGGGGCGGAACGCTCCGGCGCTCATTCCCCCGCGTCCAGCCTCCAGCCCCAGTCGCCGTGGTAGATCATCTGGCGGGTCATGCCGCCGTCGATGCAGATGTTTTCCCCGGTGATGAAGCCGGCCTTGTCCGAGCAGAGGTAGAGCGCCATGTTGGCGATGTCGAGCGGGTCGCCGACGCGCCCGGCGGGCTGCTGAAGGGCGTCCGGGCCGGCATAGCGGCGAAAGGACGTGTCGATCCAGCCGGGCGAAATGGAGTTGACGCGCACCCTGCCCGCCAAACTCACGGCCAGCGCGTGCGTGAGCGCGGCGATGCCGCCCTTGGCCGCGGTGTAGCTCTCCGTTTGCGGCTGGCTCATGCGGTCGCGCGAGGAGGAGATGTTGACGATGGCCGCCCCGGGCGCGAAGTGGGGCAAAAACAGCTTCGTGAGGTAAAACGGCGCGGTCACGCCCACGCGCAGGGCGTAGTTGAATTCCTCCCAGGTACATTCGTCGATGCCGCGCATGGGCGGCAGGGCGTTGTTGATGAGAAAATCGATGCGGCCGTGCGCGGCGATGACGGAATCGGCGAAACGGCGCAACGAGCCCTCGTCGGCGATGTCGCCGGAAAAGCCGCCCTCGCAGGGCTGTTTGTCGATGACGCAGACGGCCGCGCCGTTTTGGCGGAATTCCTCGGCGATGCACTTGCCGATACCCCGCGCGCCGCCGGTAATGACAGCGACTTTGCCTGTGAACATGCGTTTTGCCTCCGTTCTCCGCGCGGAAGGACGCGCCTTCCGCGTTTTTTGTTCTATTCCCCCTTCCCCGCCGTTTTTCCTGCCCGCGGGGAAAAATGGCTTGAAGAAAGCGAAAGGATGTGCTATGCTGTCTGCATCCCATGCGCATGGCCTGCGCGAAAATGGCCACTCACAATATGCTTCCGTTTTATCTGCTCACAGGGCTTCCCCTGTCCGGCTGCTGCCCGGAGGACGTGCTGCGATGGCTGGATGCCGGAATGGATGAGGCGGCGCTGGCGGCGGCCTACGCACAGGTGAGCAACCACGCGGGGCGGTTGCTCGACCTGCTCGAAGACGGCGGGCGCGACGCATGGCTCGCATACGCCTATGAACGTTGGGCGGAGGCGGAAGACGCCCTTTTCCTCCGCATCCTTGACATGCTTTCACAAGAAAACGCCGCCGGCGCGAAGCACGCTCTGTCCGGTGCGGGGCGGCGCTTTCTGGCCGCGCCCCTGATGCGGCGCAACGGCTATGTGGACGCGGGCGGGTGGCGGCGGACAGACGGGAGCCAAAAGTGAAGGGGATCGCCGCGCCCCCGATACACACTGCATCCAGCGCGGCGATCCACTCGTCCGACCGACGATCGTTGCGGCATATGGGCTCGCCAATACACGGAAAGCCGCATGCGTTTGTGCATTGTCTATTCACAACACAGCCGGACCAGTTTGGTGAACTTCACGCGGTCTGTCCGCATGATGATGACGTGCCCTGGAGCCACGTATTGAAAATACCATGCGACGTCGTCGCTGCCCGTTTGCGGGTCGATGAAGTATATCCTTCCCTTGAAGTTTTCCACCATGAACAGATGACCGTTGGCGCGGCTCAGCCAGTTGACCTTTACGATCGCCCGGCTGCCATCGCCATAAGCGCGCATTTGCCGCTTGATGTTTTCCTTCGCCTGCGTCTGCGTGACGGCGCTGCAATCCGTGATGATCTGTTTTTCAAAGACGGCGGGCCAGCCGTAGCGCCTGTTCATGTATGGCAGCATATCCGCGCCGCCGGGGATGTAAGGCTGCGCGACGACGGAATATCCCCTGCGCCGCAGCTCGTAAGCCATGACGCATCTCTGGCAGTTCTCCATATAGGACGCCTTATGCGTGGAAAACAGGGGATCCGACGCTTTCAGGCAATCCTGAATTTCACTGGGGACCTTCATGCCATTCTCACTGCGCTTTTCTTCGATTGGACAGAACATACGCCGAAAACCTCTTCTCTATTCTGCGGGCGCCGGTTGCTTCAGTTTTCTCAGCTCACCGGCGGAAAAAACGCATGCCAGGACAAAGGCCAGCGCGTCCGCGACCGGGCCCGACCAGAGCACCCCCTCAACGCCGATCAAGCGCGTCAGGATCAGCATGGCGGGCAGGATGAAGAGAAACTGTTTCGACATCGAAGTAATCGCCGCCTTGACCGGTTTCCCGATCGCCTGGAAAAAGACGCCGGCACACGCCTGCACGCCGTTCAAAAAGGTGAGCAGCAGATATATCCTGAAGCACTTCACGCCAAACTCCTCATAAAGCGGCGACTCTGTGCCAAACAGCCGCAGGAAAAACAGCGGGAAGCCCTCAAAGGCAGCAAAGGCGACGATGGCGACAATGGTCGCATATTTGCAGGCCTTTAGATAGGTCTCCCGCACTCGTTCGTTGAGCTTCGCGCCATAATTATAGCCAATGATCGGCTGGCTGCCGCTGGCGATGCCGATCGCCACAGAAAAGATGATCATGCTGACCTTGAGGCAAAGGCCGAAGGTGGTCACGGGAATATCCGGGCCATAGGGAGACAGCGCGCCGTAGCCTGCCAGCAGGTTGTTGGAGATCGCGGCGACGAGCGTGGCGGACAGGTTGTTGAAGCAGCTTGCGAACCCAAGGCTCATGATCCGCACGGTCGTCGAGGCTCTGGGGATGAAGCAGTCTTTCGACAGGCGAATATTCCTGAAGCGGAACAGATAGGCGGCATTAAAGCAAAGCCCCACAAACTGGCTGAAGATCGTCGCGATCGCGGCGCCTTCGATGCTCCAGTGAAAGCCCATGATCAAGAGCGGGTCGAGGATGGTATTGAGGATCGCGCCGATCATCATGGCAAACATGGCATAGCGCGGACTCCCGTCGGCGCGGATCACCGAGTTGATCGCCGTGCCGAGGATCACAAAGGGGAAGCCGACGGCGATGATCCGGCCATAGCGCAAGGCATACGGCAGGATATTGTCCGTAGCCCCAAACAGGCGGCACAGCGGCTCGATCAAAACGAACGCAAAAGCGCCGAACGCAATTCCTGTGATGCTGGCGACAACGACCATATTGCCGACTGCCTGCGCCGCTTTTTTCGGCTCTTTTCGCCCCAAACTGAGGCTGTATACGGCTGCCAGGCCGTCCCCCAGCAAGCCGGACAGGGCAATGGCGATCGTAGCGATAGGCGCGATGATGTTGGTCGCGCCATTGCCGAGATAGCCGACGCCGTGACCGATGAATATCTGGTCAACGATATTATACAATGAATTGATGATCAGCGAAATGATGCTGGGAATGGCGTATTTCCGCAGCAGAACGCCGACCTTTTCGCTGCCGAGCGGGTTTACTTTGAGCGCAGTGGTTTGCATGGCGATCTCCCCTTTTAATTTAGTTAGAATTCTAATTATTTGGGCAAAATAACGCCCCGACCTATTGGCTCGTGTTTTTTGACATTTGCAGGATCACACGTTCAAAAACCGCCAAGTCATCTTCCGCGATGCCCACAAACATGCTTTTCATATACGTCGTGACCTTTTGCATGATCTCCTCCCTGATGGCGCAGGCCTTGTCTGTCAGCACCAGGCGCTTGTAGCGCCCATCCTCGGAGATGCTTTCGCGACGCAGATAGCCGTTTCGCTCCAGATTGTTGATGAGGCTGTTGACAGAAGACGCCTTGATCTCGAGAAATTTCTCCAAGTCTTTGGGATATACGTTCCTGTGCTCGGACTCGACGATGATATAGTGCAGCGTAAGCCCCTGAATACTGGTCAGGGGAGTGTCTGCAAAATAGCCGTCAAAATACCTGCGCATTTTGCGATTCAAGCCATCGAATTTTTCCATGAGCTTTTTTTCG
>DVGE01000003.1 GCA_018712885.1 Candidatus Pullichristensenella stercoripullorum
CGGCGCGCAGGTGCAGGCGCTGCTCAAAAAGGCCGCCGGGCTGGACATCGCCATCATCTGCCCGCTGCACGGCCCCATCCTCACGGAAAACCTCGGCGAATACATCCGCCTGTACGACCTGTGGTCTTCCTACACGCCGGAGAGCGACGGCATCGTCATCGCCTACACCTCGGTCTACGGCCACACGAAGAAGGCCGTGGAGGCGCTGGCCGACATGCTGCGCGAAAAGGGCTGCCCGGCGGTCACCGTCCACGATCTGGCCCGCTGCGACATGGCCGAAGCTGTGGAGGACGCCTTCCGCTACAACAAGCTGGTGCTGGCCACCACCACCTACAACGCCGGCATCTTCCCCTTCATGCGCGAGTTCATCGACCATCTGACCGAGCGCAACTTCCAGAAGCGCACCGTGGCGCTGATCGAAAACGGCACCTGGGCGCCGCTGGCCGCCAAGGTGATGAAGGACATGCTCGCCCCCTGCAAGGCTCTCGAGTTCGTCGAGCCCGTGGTGCGTATCCGTTCCGCGCTCGACGCGCAGAGCCGCGAACAGCTTGAAAAGGTCGCCAGCGAACTGTGTCAGGACTACATGGCCCGCTCGGAAAAGACCGCCAACAAAAAGGACATGAGCGCCCTCTTCCGCATCGGCTACGGCCTCTATGTGGTCACCTCCAACGACGGCAAAAAGGACAACGGCCTCATCGTCAACGCCGTCTCGCAGGTGACGGATTCGCCCAACCGCGTGGCCGTGACCATCAACAAGGCCAATTACTCCCACCACGTCATCAAGCAGACGGGCGTGATGAACGTCAACTGCCTGTCCGTGGACGCGCCCTTCAAGGTCTTTGAGACCTTCGGCTTCCAGAGCGGGCGCACGGCGGACAAGTTCGCCGGCTTCGAGGAGGAACTGCCGCGCTCGGACAACGGCCTTGTGTTCCTGCCGCGCTTTATCAACGCCTTCATGTCCCTGAAGGTGGAAAACTACATCGACCTCGGCTCCCACGGCATGTTCATCTGCTCCGTGGAGGAGGCGCGCGTGATGAGCGAACGCGAGACCATGACCTACACCTACTACCAGAACAACGTCAAGCCCAAGCCCCAGACCGAGGGCAAGAAGGGCTTCGTCTGCAAGGTGTGCGGCTACATCTACGAGGGAGACACGCTGCCGGACGACTTCATCTGCCCGCTGTGCAAGCACGGCGCGGCGGATTTTGAGCCGATCGCCTGAAAAACGACGGGGAAGGCATGCCTTCCCCGTTTTGCGTTTGACCCATCGAAAGGAAGTGTCTTTATGCGCAAGTGCATCCTCCTGCTGTTGGCGCTTCTGCTGGCGCTCCCCGCCGCTGCGCTGGCCGACGACACCCAGTTCATCGAGCACGACCCGTTCTTCCTCGACGACACCTGGGTGGAAGGCTCCACCCGCCCCGGCGAGTACCACTACTATCCCTTCACCGTGGAACAGGTGGGCCTCGTGACGGTGCGCGCGCAGCTGTTCTGCACAGGCCGCGTGCAGCTGCTCGACGCCGACCTCATTGAATGGGACGAGGGCTACTTCAACGGCAGCGCCGGCGCGCCGGAGACGCAGGACTTTGTCTATTACCTGGAGCCGGGCGCGTACTACGTCTGCGTCGGCAACGACTCCTCCCAGGGCGATTTCCGTCTCAAGGGCATGCTCGGACCCTGCCCCAGCACCGAGACGGGCGATAACGACACCTATCTCGGCGCGCAGCTCCTGCCCTCGGGCGAGACGCTCAGCGGCGTGCTCACCCAGTGGGACGAGCACGACTACTACGTCTTCTCCCTCGATACCGATACGCAGGTCTATCTCACCGCCAATACCACGCTGGAGAGCCTCATGCCCAATCTCTCGCTCTACGACGGCGACATGGTGAAGATCGACGATGAATACGGCTTCAAGGGCTACGCCGGGGAGTTCCTGCTCCCCGCCGGCATCTACTATCTGGACGTGTGGGGGAACGACGGCCCCTACACGCTCAAAGCCGTCTACACGCCGCAGCCCGGCGCCACGCCCGTGCCCGCGGAAAGCGCCGCGCCGGACGCGGACGAGCCGGCGTTCACCTTCGGGGAGGAAGCCCCCGAGACCGAGGACGCGGCCTACGCCAACGAGCGCGACTACTTCGACGTCGCCCCCGAGGAGGACTTCCTCGACCCCGACAGCGCCCCGGACGATTTCGGCAGTCTGCTGCTGGATCTTCTGCGCGAAGGCATCTGACCGGCGCCAGAGCGCTGATAAAGCCTACGACCGCAAAAATCGCTCTGATATATAAAAAATCAGAAGCGATTTTTGCTTCCGGCGGTGGATTTGCCGAGCCCTACGGGATCGTCAGATCCAGTCGCAAGGTTGCAAGCCGAAAGGCTTGCAAGTCGCCGATGGCGACCGTTTTTGACGATCAAAGATCGGCAAAAACGCCTTGGCGAGAAATTTTGCCGCTGGCAAAATTTTCTTGCTTGCAGGCTTTCTCAACGCTCTGCCAGTCTGCCCACTTTGTCAACATCCTGAGGCCGCCCCGCGAAGCATCGCGGGGCGGCCCTCAGAGCGCTGACAAAGCCCACAACCGCAAAAATCGCTCTGATTAAATAAAAATCAGAAGCGATTTTTGCTTCCGGCGTCAGCTGCACTTGCATCCTGCGGTCACTTACGTCTATGTAAGCTCCCTTGGATGCAAGTACAGCTTCCTTGGCTTGCGGGCTTTCTCATCGCTCTGCCAGTCTGCCCACTTTGTCAACATCCTGAGGCCGCCCCGCGAGGCATCGCGGGGCGGCCCTGCTGGAAGCGCGCTTCCCCTCTCCCGCCGGCGGGGAAACGCTGTTTCGCCGCGCGAGCGCTCTCCATCAGCTTTCCCGCGGGCCCTCCGCGCGAGCGTCTTCTTCCGCCGCGCCGCCCAGGGCCTCTTCCTGCCGGCGCAGGAATGTCTCGGCCATGCGCCGGTCGGCCTGCGCCGCCGCGCGGCACAGCGCCCAGGCGAACAACAGCGTGAACAGCGACACCGCTACGATCGCCACCCAGATACGCCCCGCCCCCTTTCCCGTTTCGCGCGCCGCCAGACGCGCCTTTTTTCTATTTTGTGCGCCGGGGGCCGATTTCATGCGCGGCGGCTTGACAAGCGCGGGGAAAACCCGTATAATGAAATTTGCCGCAGATGCACTTGTAGCTCAGCAGGATAGAGCGGCCGCCTCCTAAGCGGCAGGCCGTGGGTTCGAATCCCGCCAAGTGCGCCACAGCGCCGGAGACAGATGTTTGTCTCCGGCGCTTCTTTATCGTTTTCCCGTCCGTCAATAGCCCTTCTCCCGCGCCACGAGCCGCTTGAGCGGTCGCCCGGCGCAGTAGTTTTCGAAGTCTTCCAGAAACATGGAAACGATGCGCTCCACGGTGTAGGGCAGCGTCATGTTGCCGGCCACGTGCGGCGTGAGGCGCAGGTTGGGGCAGTCCCACAGGGGGCTGTCTTTCGGCAGGGGCTCATGCTCGAACACGTCCAGCGCCGCCTGCAGACGGCCCGCGCGCAGTTCCTTTTCCAGCGCCGCTTCGTCGAGCACGCTGCCGCGCCCCACGTTGATCAGCAGCGCCCCGTCCGGCAGCAGCGCCAGCTTCGCCGCGTCGAGCATGCGGCGCGTTTCCGCGGTTCCGGGCAGGGAAACGATCAGTATATCGGTCTGGGGCAGTACGGCGTCGAGCGTCTCGCGGGGCAGCACGCGGTCGAAAAGGCCGCTTTCGTCCCTGCCGCCGCGGTTGACGCCGACGATGCGCTCGGGGCGGAAGGCCCGCAGGCGCAGCGCCGCCTCGCGGCCGATGTCGCCCGTGCCCAGCAGCGTGACGCGGCTTTGGTGGATGGAGCGCACGGCCAGGTCGCGCCGCCAGCCGCGCCGGGCGACGATGGCGTCGTAGTCCAGCTGCCGGCGCAGCATTTCCAGCGCCACCATGACGATGTGTTCGGCGATGGTCACGCCGTAAGCGCCGCTGGAGTTGCTCAGCACCGCCTCCGCCGAGGCGAACACGCCGGGGGCGAGGAAGTTGTCCACCCCGGCAAAGGGCGAGCACAGCCAGCGCAGGCGCGGCGCGTTGCGCGCCAGAAATTCGGACTGACCGAAGACCACCTCCGCGTCCGCCAGGGCGGGCAGGGCATCTTCGGGGGAATCGAAAAAGAGCGCCTCAAAGCCGTGGGCGCAGGCGGCGCGGCGGATCTCCTCGCGCTGTTTCCGCGTCAGTTCGCGGATGGCGGCGACCAGTGTTCTCTGCATGCGAATACCTCCAGACCGGGCGGCGCGGCGGCCGTTTTTTTCATTATAACAAGCGCGCGGGGCGCGATTCAAGTTAAATCCCCTCGCCGGGCGGCGCGGCGGGGGGATGGCGGCGGGGAAGGGGTGTTTTGCAAGAGAAGCGCGGCTGCGGCCTTCGCGCGCGAACAGAGTCCGGCGGGCGCGCTTTGCGCAAACAAAAAACGCCCCGCGTCGCGGCGCGAGACGGCGGCTTGTCCGGAGGAGCAGGAGCGGCGCGGCCCGCGGGCCGCCTCTGCCCGTCTGTGGGCGGGCGGCGCGCGGAAGGGGGTCAGCTCCGGCCGACCCAGGAGAGCTGCAGCTGCAGCCCCTGCGCGTCGGCGTCGAGGCGCGACCAGTAGTGCGCGCAGGCGGCGGCCAACTGCGCCGTTTGCGCGAGTATGTAGTCCGCGTCGGTCTCCACGCGGCCTTCGAGGGCCACGTAGCGCTCGTGCGCGGCTTCCGTGCTGACAAAGCGCGGCGCGTCGGGGAAGCTCTCGCGGGAAAGGCGCGCGGCGATCTCCTTATGCAGCCGGCGCTCGTAGCGCATGTGCTCGCGCAGCGAACCGCCGAAGTGCTCGTTGTGCGGCCAGGTAAAGGCGTCCGCCGTGTAGTGCAGCAGCACGCCCAGGCGGTAGCAGTCGTGCAGGCCGCCGTCGGCGTGGCGTTCGAGCGCGCGCGAAAGGCGGCGGATCACCGGCAGGGCGTTGGCGTAGCTGTGTCCCCAGGTATTGCGGTCGTGCAGGTGGCCGCGCAGGTGGGTGGTGGCGGTGAGATCGGGCGCGATGTTGCCCAGCACGAAGGCGAGGCGGCAGAGCGCGCCGCGGTCGGCGAAATAGGCCTCTGCCAGCGCCTTGCCCAGGGCCAGGTGATCGTGGATCTGCAAGGGGATCGCCTCCTCGTTATCTTCGTTTCCCGCGCGCTTCAGTTAAAGCCGAACAGTTTTTGCGCCGCGGCGTAGCAGGCGAGCGCCACGGCCCGCCCCGGCTTGCCGGGCAGGTGGGCGACGCGCCCCATGAGGCCGCCGCGCATGCGCCGGTAGGCCCACGGCGCGCTCTGCCGGATCTCTTCCCACAGCGCCGCGCGCTTGCGGTCGGCTTCCGGCGTGCCGGCGCGCAGCAGCAATATGGTCGATACCATGGTGATGATCTCCAGATAGGAGAACAGGTATTGCCGCTGGTGTTCGTTGGGAAGCGCCTCCAGGTCTACGGCGTTGAGCATGCGCAGGTTGACGCGCAATTGCTGGTCGATGCGGCGCAGCATCACGCTCTCATGCACGGACTGGTCTTCGCGGCCGATGAAGTAGTGGTAGAGATCCACGTCCAGATAATAGAGCGTCTCCACCATGCGCATCGGCTCGTAGACGAAGAGGTTGTCCACGTAAAACGTGTGTTCCGGCAGACGGACGCCGCAATCGCGCAACAGATGCGTGCGGTAGATGACCGAGTGCATGAGTATGTAGTGGCCCAGCGGCAGATGGCGCACGTCCGCCCAGGTGAGCACCATTCCGCGCGGCAGGGCGCGGCGGTATTCCATCACCTTTTTGCGGCGCGCGTCCACCTTGTCGTAGACGTAGTTGGAGATCACCACGTCGATGTCCACGTGGTTGGCCGCGAAGTGGCGCAAGCGCTCCAGCACCTTGCCCAGCGCGGCCTCGTCCACCCAGTCGTCGGAATCCACCACCTTGAAGTAGAGGCCGGAGGCGTGGCGCAGAGCGGTGTTGATGGCGCCGCCGTGCCCAGCGTTTTCCTGGTGGATGGCGCGCACGACGCCGGGATGCTTTTGCTCGTAGTCGCGGGCGATGGAAAGCGTGTCGTCGGCGGAGCCGTCGTCGATGATGAGGATCTCCACCTCTTCGCCGCCGGGCAGCAGCGAATCGACGCAGCGGCGCATATAGGCGGCGGAGTTGTAGCAGGGCACCGCCACGCTCAGCAGCTTCATGGGCCACACCTCCCCGTCGCGCGCCGGATGGACGCTTCCTATTTTCCATTATATTATAGCGCGTCACCCGCTTTCCATCTACAAAAAGTGCATAAACTGCTGTTTTTTGGCGTAAATTTGCAAAATTTTCCCGCGCGGGGCGTTCCGCGGTTTACGCGAAGATCAAATTCTTCGCGTTCCCGCTAAAAACAGCCGCGCTTTCCCGCGAACGCCGCATAGGAACCAAAATTGAAATTGCGTCGAAAAACGCCAAGCTTACGCAGTATATATTGCCTTTGTGTGAATTGGAAAATATACTGTTAACATAAACAAGGCGACCAACGACCGTCACGATGCGACCGAAGGGGAGGGGCACGTTTGAAGAAGTATCCGTTCAACGCCGGGTGGCTCTTCTGCAAGGTGGGACAGGAGGCGGACAAGCGCCCCGTGACCTTGCCGCACGACGCCATGCTCGCGGAAAAGCGCTCCACCACCAGCAGCGGCGGCGCGCACATCAGCTGGTTCGAAGGCGGCGACTACGCCTACGAAAAGACCTTTGCCTACGAAAACGGCGCCGTAGACGGCGCGCCCCTCCCGCCGGGCGGCAGCGCCCTGCTGGAGTTCGAGGGCGTGTACCGCAACGCCGAAGTCTACCTCAACGGCGAAAAGATCGCCGAGCGGCCCTATGGCTACACGAATTTCTACGTCGACCTCACCGCCTCGCTCGTCGAAGGCGAGAACCGCCTGCGCGTGCTCGCCCGCAACGCCAAGCAGCCCAACAGCCGCTGGTACACGGGCTCGGGCATCTACCGGCCGGTGAACCTCTACATCCTCCCCGAGAAGCACATCCCCCTCAACGGCGTGCGCATCCGCACCACGGACCACGTCCGCCCGCAGGTGGAGATCACCGTGCAGACCGGCTTCCCCGGTCAGGTGGCGGTGGAGATCCGCAAAAAGGGCGAGGAAAGGGTGCTCTACCGCGCCGGGGGCGCGAGCGACGGCAGCCTCGTCCTCTCCGTGCCCATGCCCGGCGCCACGCTCTGGTCGCCGCAGACGCCCGCGCTCTACGTCTGCCGCGCGCTCTTTGAGGGCGACGAGATGGACGTCGTCTTCGGCGTGCGCACGCTGGAATGTACGGTGGAAAAGGGCTTCTGCCTCAACGGAGAGCGCGTGATCCTGCGCGGCGCCTGCATCCACCACGACAACGGACTGCTCGGCGCCATCACCGACCCCTTCGCCGAACGGCGGCGGGTGCGCCTGCTCAAACAGGCCGGCTACAACGCCATCCGCTCGGCGCACAACCCCTGCGCCAAGGCCCTGCTGGAAGCCTGCGACGAAGAGGGCATGCTGCTGATGGACGAGTACGTGGACATGTGGTACATCCACAAGACGCGCTACGACTACGTGGACGATTTCGAGCGCTGGTGGCGGCAGGACCTTTCCGACATGGTGGACAAGGACTACAACCACCCCTCGGTGATCATGTACTGTATCGGCAACGAGGTGGCGGAGACCTCGCAGACGCGCGGCATCGAGCTCACCGGACAGATGACGCGCTTCATGCACAGCCTCGACGACACCCGCAAGGTCACCTGCGGCATCAACATATTCTTCAATTTCCTCTTCTCCATGGGCTTCGGCGTTTACAGCGACGCCAAGGCCGAGAAAGCCGCCAAGAGCACGGACGTGAAAAACTCCGCCGGCAGCGAGTTCTACAACAACCTCGCCGGCCTCGCCGGGGCCCCGTTCATGAAGTTCGGCGCCACGCTGCACGGCAGCGACGTCAAAACGCGCGACGCCTTCGCGCAGATGGACGTGGCCGGCTACAACTACGGCATCCGCCGCTATTCCAGGGACTTTGTCAAATACCCGCGGCGCATCATCCTCGGCACGGAGACCTTCTGCGCCGACACCTACGCCTTCTGGGAGCTGGCCAAGAAACACCCCGCCCTCATCGGCGATTTCGTCTGGGCCGGCATGGACTACATCGGCGAGGCCGGCATCGGCGCCTGGGAATACAAGGACTACGCGCCCGACTTCGCCCACGGCGCGGGCTGGATCACCGCCGGCTCCGGCCGCATCGACATCACCGGCAAGGTGGAGGGCAGGGGCGAGGTGCTCTACACGCGCGTGGCCTATGGCCTGGCCGACATCGGCATGGCCGTGGTGCCCGTGGCGCGGGAAAAGCGCCAACATTCGCCCTCGGCGTGGAAGTTCTCCAACGCCCTCGCCTCCTGGAGCTTCGAGGGCATGGAAGGCGCGCAGGCCACCGTGGAAGTCTACACCCGCGCGCCCCGGGCGGCGCTGTATCTGAACGGGCGGAAAGTGGGCGAGAAAAAGCGGGGCAAAAACTGCCGCATCGTCTTTAAGACCGCCTATCAGCCCGGCACGCTGGAAGCGCGGGCGCTGGACGAAAACGGCCGCGAAGTAGCGCGCACATCGCTCACCAGCGCCGGACGGGAAACGCGGCTGACGCTGCGCCCCGAGCTGGAGGCGGTGGGCAAAAGCGATTTGTGCTACGTGCGCATACTCTACACCGACGAGCGCGGCGAGGTCAAGCCCCTCGCGCGCGGCAGGGTGGAGGTGCAGGTGGAAAACGGCACGCTGCTGGGCCTCGGCCACGCCTGTTCCTACAACGCCGACGGCTACTTAAACGATTTTACCGACACCTATTACGGCGAGGCGATGGCCGTCATCCGGCCCAACGGCAGGGGCGACGTCCACGTGATGGCGCAAAGTCCCTTCGGCGACGCCGAGGCCATGGTGCGCTGCGCGCCCGATTGACGTTAGTTTTTTGTTGCGACGGGAAGGAGCCGCGCACGGAAGGAGGGAAAGGCAGCGCCCGGCGCCGCAAGGCCAAAGAGGGGACGGCCCCAAACTGTTCGCAAGGTATTTTCCCATGGTCCCCATATCCCCATGACCCGCACAGGCGTGCAAAGCGAGAGAAAGGATGGAGGTAGAACATGAAGAAGATCACTTCCGTGGTACTGGCGCTGTTGCTGGCATTGTCGATGATGTCCGGCTTCGCCGCCGCCGAGAGCAAGCTGTGGACAGAAGAGGACATGCCCGACGGCTGGACGAAGATCGTCAACGAGGGCGGCGCCACTCTGGGCTATTCCAAGGATTCCGGCCTGCAGATCATCGAGGCCGACGGCTACGCCTTCAAGGACCTCGACCGCGACGGCGAACTGGACACCTTTGAAGACTGGCGCGTGGGCTACGCCGAGCGCGCGCAGGCTCTGGTGGACTCGGGCCTTCTCACCACCGAGTTCATGATGGGCATGAAGATGAACCCCTTCAGCATCGGCACCGCCGATCCCGAGGAGCTGCAGGAAAAGACCACGCAGTCCCTCGACGCCGGCTATCGCCACATCCGCTTCCCCAACGGCCCCGCTGAGACCGTGGTCGGCTGGAACAACAACATCCAGAAGTACATCGAGTCCAGCACGGCCAACGCCGTGGTCATCCCCGCCACCTACATCGCCGACCCGCTGGGCGGCAACGGCGTGACCAAGTGGCCCGGCAACCTCGGCATCGCGGCCACGTTTGACCCGGAGATCGCCGCGCAGTACGGCGAGACGCTCTCCAAGGAATGGCGCGCGCTGGGCATTTCCATGAAGGTCGGCCCGCAGATCGACCTGGCCACCGAGCCCCGCTGGAACCGCATCGACGCCACCTTCGGCGAAGACCCGCAGCTGGCCATGGACATGACCCGCGCCATGATCAACGCCTGGCAGTCCACCTATGACGAGGAAGGCAACGACCTCGGCTGGGGCAAGGACAGCGTCAACACCCAGATCAAGCACCTCTGGGCCGAGGGCGCGGCCGAGGCCGGCCGTGAGGCCCATTCGCTGGACGGCGCTTACAACGTCTATCCCGGCGGCAACCAGTACACCCAGCTGCTGCCCTTCCTGGCCGCGCTCGACCTGCCCGGCCTGACGGAAGCCTCCTCCTCGGCGATGACCAACTTCTCCATCGCTGTGGACGCCTACGGCGAGTCCATCGGCGGCGACCGGATCGCCACCAGCTACAACGAGTGGAAGCTCCAGGATATGTGGCGCATCGCCAACAACTGGGACGGCTTCATCCTCACCGACTTCAACGTGCATGTGGACAAGTGCTACGGCGCTGAGGACATGACCACCGAGGAGCGCCTGCTGCAGATCCTCGTGGCCGGCTGCGACGCCTGGGGCAACATGGGCAACGACCCCGTGGCCGACATGGAGACCGCCATGGCCGTCTATGATCTGGGCGTCGAAGAGTACGGCCAGGAAGAGATGGATCAGCTCATGGCCGATTCCACCCGCCACATCCTCGTGACCCTCTTCAACGTCGGCATCGTCGACAACCCCTACCTCGAGGTCGAGACCGCTTCCACCGTGCCCAACAACGCCGAGCACACCGCCATGGCCTTCGACGCGCAGATGAAGTCCGTGGTCATGCTCAAGAACAGCGAAGGCATCATCAAGGAAGCCGGCGAAGAGAAGCTGACCGTCTACATCCCCTGGAAGTTCACGCCCGCCAAGGAGCAGTTCGGCAACACCACGCCCTCTTCCTGGGAGCCCTGCATGGACATCCAGACCGCCCTGCAGTACTTCAACGTCGTCACCGACAAGGCCGGCGCCCCCAGCGGCACGGATGAGAACGGCGAACCCATGTTCACCGAGGAAGACGTCATCCGCGCCACCGACGAGGAGATCGCTTCCTGCGACTTCGCCCTCGTGCGCATCGCCAGCCCCGAGAGCAACAACCCCACCACCTCTTATGACGAGAACATGAACGTGCCCGAGGATTACGAGTACCTGCCCATCTCGCTGCAGTACCGTCCCTACACCGCCAACGGCATGTACGTGCGCTTCGAGTCCATCGGCGGCCAGATCACCGTGGAAGAGGTCGAGGGCGTCTACGGCCCCGAGACCGTCTACGAGAAGGAAGACCGCAACTACTTCGGCAAGACCACCACGACGGCCAACGAATCCGACCTCGACCTGGTGCTCGACACCGCTGCCCGCGTGGACAAGGTGGTCGTGCTCGTGGACGTGTGGACTCCGATGATCTTCTCCGAGTTCGAGTCTGAAGTGGACGCCATCCTCGTCGACTGGGGCGGCGGACGTTCCCCGGTCATCGACGACGCGGCCTTCTTCGAGATCGTCGCCGGCAATGTGGAGCCCTCCGGCCTGCTGCCCGTGCAGATGCCCGCGAACATGGATACCGTCGAGGCACAGTATGAGGACGTGCCGCGCGACATGGAATGCTACGTGGACGCCGACGGCAACACCTATGACTTCACCTTCGGCCTCAACTGGTCCGGCGTCATCGACGACGAGCGTGTCGCCAAGTACAACGTCGAGCCCATCAGCGTGGACGAGACCACCGTGCAGGAGTACTTCCGCGCCGCCGCTGAATAAGCCGAAAACATCCCGATCCCAAGCGCCCACCCCCGGCCCTGACCGGGGGTGGGCAGGCAGACCATCCCGTGCGGCGGGGGCGCGGCCGTCTCCCTTCCCAACGGGAGACCGCGGCCCCGCCGCCGTCGCATGAGCAAAAAACAAGGAAGTGAGCGTATGCGAAAAGTCAAGCGCTGGACGGGCCTGTCCTGCATCATGGCCTTCCTGCTGGTCTTCTCCATCCTGGGCACGAGCTGCGCCATGAGTTACGACAGCGTGGTCAACGGCGCGCTGGGCATCCAGGTCAGCAAGATCGTCGAGGGCGAAGCCCCGGAAGGTGAGGAAGCCGACACCACCTACTACAAGAGCGCCTATGGCGAACTGAACGAGGACAATCTTGAATTGGTCAAGGAAGCCTCCTACGCGCAGGCCGTGCAGGAGCAGGAGGAAGGCACCGTCCTGCTCTACAACAAGGACGGCGCGCTGCCGCTGAAGGAAGACGAGCTGCAGGGCACGCTCTTCGGCCACGCCGTGGTGCAGCCGCTCTACCGCAACAGCTCCGCCGGTTCCCGCGCCTACGACAGCATGAGCGGCGTTGACCTTTATAAGGCGCTCGGCGCCGTTGGCTTCAAGGTGAACCCCGGGCTCTATAACGCCTACCGCCAGAGCGCCACCGCCCGCAACACCGGCACCGCCACCTCCTTCTTTGCCGAGGGCGACGGCGGCAACACCTGGTCGCTGGGCGAGGAGCCCATCGAGTTCTACACCGATGAGATCAAGGCCACTTGGGCCGAGCAGTTCAACAAGGTCGCCATCGTCATGCTCGCCCGGCAGGGCGGCGAGGGCGTGGAGCTCCTGATGGAAACGCCCACCGAGGGCATCAGCCAGCTCGCCCTTTCGCAGGATGAAAAAGACCTGCTGGCGATGATCCGCGACAGCGGCGATTTTGACAAGACCATCGTACTCATCAACAGCGGCAACCCCATGGAGATGGACTGGCTGGAAGAGTACGAAGTGGATGCGGCGCTGTGGATCGGCTGCCCGGGCGAGAAGGGCTTCACCGGCGTCGCCAACATCCTCACCGGCGCGGCCAACCCCTCCGGCCGCCTCATCGAGACCTACGCGGCGGATTCCCTCTCCGCCCCGGCCACCAAGGTCAACAGCCACAACAACCAGACCTGGGCCAACATCGACGAGATGCTCGCCAAGACCGATTCCTCCCCCTCGGAGCTTTCCTACTACGCGGTGCAGTCCGAGGGCATCTACATCGGCTACAAGTACTACGAGACGCGCTATGAGGACGTGATCCTCGGCCGCTTCGGGGCGGACAGCGACGTCGGTTCCTCCTTCGGCACGGCCTGGAACTACGCCGACGAAGTGGTGTTCCCCTTCGGCTACGGCCTGAGCTACACCACCTTTGAGCAGACGCTCGACAGCGTCGAGGTCGGCGAGGACACCGTCACCGTGACCGTCACCGTCACCAACACCGGCGAGGTGGCCGGCAAGAGCGCCGTGCAGGTCTACGCGCAGACCCCCTACGGCGAGTATGAGCAGACCAACCTGGTGGAGAAGTCCGCCATCCAGCTGCTCGACTTCGGCAAGACCGGCCTGCTCGAGCCCGGCGCGTCGCAGACCCTGACCATCGAGTGCGACAAGTACCTGCTGGCCAGCTACGATTACACCGCCGCCAAGGGCTATATCCTCAGCGAGGGCGACTACTACGTGGCCATCGGCGACAACGTCCACGACGCGCTCAACAACGTGCTCGCCGCCAAGGGCGCCACTGGCATGGTGGACGAGGCCGGCAACGCCGTCGAAGGCGACGCGGCCAAGACCTTCACCTGGACGGAGGCGTTCGACGCCGAGAAGTACAAGCGCTCCCCCTACACCGGCGCGGAAGTCACCAACCAGTTTGAAAACGCCGACGCCAACTACTGGTTCGAGGACTGCGTCACCTACCTGACCCGTCAGGATTGGGCAGGCACCTTCCCCACGGAGCCGGTCACCGGCCTTGCCCTCACCGACGAGATGCTCACGCTGCTCAACGGCGACCTCTACGAAAAGCCCGAGGACGCCCCCTCCGTTTCCGCCTACACCCAGGGCGAGAATCAGGGCGTGCTGCTGGTGAACATGATGGGCGTGGATTACGATGACCCGCTGTGGGATTCGTTCATCGACCAGCTCACCATCGAGGAAATGGCCTCGCTGATCTCCAACAACTTCGGCACCGACAAGGTCTCCTCCATCGGCAAGCCCGCCTCTCCCGCCGGCGACGGCCCGGACGGCATCGGCGGCTACACCGACCGCTTCCCCGAGGAATACGGCAAGAATGTGCAGACCACGTCCTTCCCCAACGAGAGCCTGCTGGCCTCCACCTTCAACAAGGACCTGATGCGCACGCGCGGCGAACAGATCGGCGAAGAGGGCCTCTACCTCGGCGTGGTGGAAGTCTGGGGCCCCGGCGCCAACCTGCACCGCACGCCCTTTGGCGGCCGCTCCTTCGAGTACTTCTCCGAGGACGCCAACATGAACTACCTCTGCGCCAGCCCCATCGTGCAGGGCGTGGAGTCCAAGGGCGTCCACTCCGGCCCCAAGCACCTGGCCGGCAACGATCAGGAAGTCAACCGCCAGGGCATCGCCAACTTCTTCAACGAGCAGGCCTTCCGCGAGGGCGCGCTGCGCGGCCTTGAAGGCGGCGTGGCCGTGGGCGAGGCGCAGTCGCTGATGCAGGCGTTCAACCGCCTCGGCTTTATCGGCTGCTCGCTGAGCGAGGCGCTGAACAAGACCGTGGTGCGCGACGAGTGGGGCTATCAGGGCCACATCGAGACCGACGCCATCGGCACCTCCAGCACCGGCTACAAGGCGGCCTTCACCACCATGCTCGCCGCCGGCACCGACTCCTTCTGCCTCGATACCCAGCGGCAGACCCCGACCGCCATCGCCACCGCCATCACCGAGAACGACGACGGCTACCTGCTCGGCGAGCTGCGCCGCGCCGCGAAGAACATACTCTACAACGACGCCAACAGCAACATCATGAACGGCCTGAACAACAACTCCGTCATCGTCAGCATCACGCCCTGGTGGCAGCCCGCGCTGCACTGGACGATCGCCGGCTTCGCGGTGCTCACCGCGCTGTGCCTTATCATGCTGACCATTGCGAAAGTGCGCTACAACAAGGAGAAAGGAGCGGTGCAGGGATGAAATTCTTGAAGAACAAGGCAGCGGGCTTCTACCTGCTGCTCGTGGCGCTGGTATTCGCCGTCATCTCCACCATCTACTACGTCAGCTGGGCGCAGGCGAACTTCGCCATGAACAGCGTCGTGGTCATCGCCATGGCCGCGGGTCTGGCGGTCAACCTGCTGCTGCTCTTTGTGGACAGCGACTATCTGGTCGTCATCCTCACGGCGCTCTACGGCGTGGGCATGATCCAGCTGCTGGTGGACAACGCCGGCTCCTTCGCCGACGCCTATCAGGGCATCGTCATGTTCGGCGATCCCACCCAGGTGGGCACGGTGCTGACCATCGCCGCTCTGGCAGCCGTGGCCGCGCTTGCCGTGATCGTCGCCGGCTTCATGAACCGACGCAAAGCGGCCTAGACCTCCGGGGGAGGGCGAGACCAGCCGCCCTCCCTTCATGGCCGCCGCAAGCGCGCCGCCGCCGGGCCGCCGGCGCCGCGGCGCGGCCGCCCCTGACGCGATCACACCGCGCGGGGGCGGCCTTTTGCGCGCCGCCCGGCGCGCTCCCGCCGCATGGCGCATAAGAAGGCCGCTTCTGAACATGTCTCCGTTCAGAAGCGGCCCTTTTGCGTCCCGACCTGTCCAACGGCTGCGAATATCGCCCCGATAAAGTGAAGATCCGCGGCAATGCCTGCTTCCCCGGCCGCGGCATGCTCAACGTGCGCCCGCTCAGGCGGCGGGCCTGCCCTGCTGCGGGGTAAAGACGATGTTGAGCGTGAACAGCCCGTCCTCGGCGGCGATGGAGAGGAAGCCGTTGTACTTTTCCACCACCATGCGGATGCTCTTCATGCCAAAGCCATGGAAATTCTTGTCCACCTTGGTGGTCTGCGGCAGGCCGTCCTTGAAGCGCAGCTCGCCCTCGTAGGGGTTTTCGATGTTGATGACCAGCAATTCGCGCGATTTGCGGATGGAAACGTTGATGAAGCGGCGGTTGGCGTCGCAGATCTTCTGCACCGATTCCACGGCGTTGTCGATGGCGTTGCCCACCAGCGAATAGACGTCCGAGGGGGCCATGAACGCCAGGTTCGCGCCGTCGGCGATGCACTCCAGGCGGATGTGCTCCCGCTCGCACACCAGCCCCTTTTCCGCCAGCACGATGTCCAGCGCCTCGTTGCCGGATTTGAGGGCCATGTCGTAGATCTCCAGCGTCTTGTACAGCTCCCGCGCCTCCTCCTCGTCCAGCGCGCGGGAGACGGTGAGGCGCTTTTTCAGGTCGTGGAACTTGACGTTGATCAGCTCGATGGTCTCCTTGGAAAGGCTGTACTTCTCCTGCTGCATGTGCAGCACGTGCTCCATGACCAGCCCCTCCTCCTTGAGCGAGCTGGTCTCGATGATGCCGAATTGCAGCATCATGGCGAACGTGCAGCAGATGATGTCGAAGGATGCGTAGATCATGTAGAGCGTGGTGGGGATGTGCACCATGTAACCGGTGAAGTAGAATTGCAGTATGGTGATGTACACGGCCACCACGATGTAGATCAGCAGCAGCTGCTGCCGCCGCGCGTGGCGCACGTTGAGCCGCTTGAAGCGCCGCGCGAACACGAAGTAGGAAAAGGCGTACATGCACGCCTGCGTGAGCACATAGGGCGCGTTATAGGTGCGCTGGGCGACGACGTCCGGCAAAAAGAACAGCACGATCTCGCCCACCTTGAAGGACAGATGCTGGCAGATGAAGGCGGCGATGCTGATGAATACGGACACGCTCAGCGTGATCTCGTAGAGGAAGGCGTTGCCGAACACGCTGAAGCTGAACCAGACGATGTATTTGAGCAGGTTGTAAAGCCCCGAATCGCTCTGCACGCTGTTGAGCGCCGGCGCGGAGAGCAGCATCACGGCCACGGCGAGGAGCAGGCGCGGCACATAGCGCCGCCGCCGCTTCTGCGACAGGCAGAACAGAAAGTTGCAGATCATCAGCTCGACCACATAGCCGTTGACCTCGAAGAACTCGCGCAAGCCTTCCATCACAGGTTCCCCTCTCCCAACCAGGCGCCCAGCTCGGTCATGAACTGCTTTTTCCGCGGGTGGCTGATCTGCAGCTGCGTGCCGTCGCTGAGCACCACGAAGTGCCCCGCGACCGAGGCGATGTGCCGGGCGTTGACCAGATAGCAGCTGTTGCAGCGGAAAAAGCCGCGTCCCTTCAATTCCGCCTCCGCGTCGGCCAGCGAGCCGTAGGTGGCCACGGTCTCCGCGGCGGTGTGGTACATCAATTTGTGGTTGGAGATCTCCACATAGAGCAGATCGCGGGTGGAGATGCGGGCAAAGCCGCTGTTCTGGCGCAGCACCAGGTCGGTCTGCGCGTTGGCCTCGTGCAGCGCCAGCGCCCTTTTCAGCTTGTAGGCCACGCTCTGGTAGGTGACGGGCTTGATGATGTAGTACAGCGCGTTGACCTCGTAGCCCTTCACCGCGTACTGCGCCATGTTGGTCACGAAGATGATGATCACCTGCCGGTCGATCTCGCGCAGCTTGAAGGCCGCGTCCATGCCGTTCATGCCGGGCAGCTCGATGTCCATAAAGGCGATGTCGAAGGACGTTTTTGCGTCGGCGAGGAAGACCTCCGCGTTGGGAAAGACGCGGATGTTGAAGGCGGCGTCGTTTTGCCGGGCATAGGTCTCCAGCACCCGTTGCAGCGTCTTTGCCACGGAAACGTCGTCTTCCAGAATGGCGATGTTGACCATGTGCAAGCCCCTTTCCTCCGCGGCGCGTGAACGCGCCACAGCTTCATTATACCATGCGCGCGGGAGGGTTTCAACCGCGCTGCGCGCCGCAAACGCGCAAATAGGGCCTGCCGGCGCGTTGGCCGGTAAGCCCCGTTTTTGCGCGCAAAGCCCCTTACAGGGCCGCGCCCGCGCCGCTCTGCCGCGCCTTGGGCAGGCTCTTTTCCACGGTGAAGAAGAGGATCATCAGCGCGCAGATGCCGAAGCCGATGGTCTCCACCCAGATGTAGCTCATGGTGATGGCGCTCCTGGCCGCCGCCGATTGCGCCGCCACGCCCAGGGCGACGTCGGCCGCCTGATCGTAGCCGCTCGCGCCGAGTATGGCGCTGAAAATGGCGTTGCACACCGGCGTGGCCGCCACCATCAGCGAGGAGTAGATGGACATCGTGAGCCCGTCGGTGCGGATGCCGTGGCGGTACTCTATGTAGTCGATCATGTCCGCCAGCATCGCCAGGATCAGGTAGCATGCCGGCGAGGAACCCAGGCACTTCACCGCCACGCCGATGGCGGTGGGCACGATGGCCCCGTTGCCCAGCGCGGCGATGACGCCGCCCGCCACGCTCAGCGCCAGCCCCGCGAAGGTGACGATGCGCTTGCCGAAGCGGTTGGCCAGCGGCACCACGACCGCCGCCGCCACCGCCATGGGAATGGCCCCGAGAATGGCCAGCAGCGATTGCGAGGCGCCCCAGGCGTCGGCGGAACCGAAGAAGGTATTGTCCAGCACCCACTTGCAGAAGTAGGACATGGAGCTGTTCTTCACCGCGCCCGCCCACTGGAAGATCAGGTAGAAGGCGATGATGAGCCACCACATCTTTTCACCGGCCACGGCCTGCAGCTGCCGGCGCAGGGACACGGCGGCCGGCGTTTCCCGCGCCGACTGCCGCGCCATCAGCTCCTCGGTGACGCGCTCGCGGGTGAACTTGTACTGCAAAAGCACCGTCAGCGCCGTGAACAGCGCCACGGCGAGCATGGCCAGGAACCAGCGGCCCACGTCCTCCTTGAGCACAAAGGACACCAGCATCGGGAACACCATCGAACCCGCGCCCATCACGCCCAGCGAGGCGATGTTGGTAAAGGAGGCCAGCGCGCTGCGCTTCTTGCCATCGCGCGTGGAAACAGCCACCAGCGTGGAATTGGCGGTGTTGTAGATGGGGTAGGCCACCGCGTAGTAGAGGTTGTAGGCCACCGCGATCCACACCATCCGCGCCGCGCCCTCGAAGGGCACGATGAACATCAGCACGCTGGCTACGGACAATGTCAGCGCTGAAAGCAGTATCCACGGCCGCGCCTTGCCCGCCAGCGCGCGCGTGCGCTCGATCAGCTGGCCGACCACCAGATTTGCCGCCACGATCAGCAGCGTGGAGAGCAGCTGCAGCGTGGTCAGGAAGGAGAGATCCAGCTTCAGTACGTCCGTAAAGTAGTTTTGCAGCATGCTGGTAAAGATGCCGGAGGACAGCAGCGCCCCAAAAGGCCCCACCAGATAGCCCAGCAGCATCTCCGGCAGCCGCACCGTTTCGCCCCGAATGGCGCTGCGCGCCAAGGGGGTCGTCCAGAAGTTACGGTTTGCGTCTTTTTTCACGATTTTCCCACCCTTTTTCCGCCCTATTTTACAAACAAGTTCTGTTTATATTATAACTGCGGAACCGGCGGTAGACAAGGAAATCGCGCAAACTACCATTTTTTCGACCCAAACTTGAACCTGGGCGAGGGGGCGAAAGACGCGGAGGGGAAAGCGGCTTATACCTCCAACATTTGGAAAAGAGCCATTCGTGGGCGTCATTCATTCACCCCCCTGCGCGAGGAGCTTTGGCCGATGCCTACGATCCATCGTGACAGAGACAAGAACCGAGGCCAGCAGGCGCGTTATCGACCTTGTGCCGCAAATTGCCTGCTATCTGGAAGCTGGCAGGCCCGAGGATCTTGTCCTTGGCGGGGAAGCGCCGCTTTCCTATACGCAAGTGCGGAGGATGTGCGAGCGCATAAGGAGAGACACGGGCTTTGAGGAAAGCATTGCGCCGATAAGGTTTCGCACGACTGTGCTGACGGACTTATACGACGCGACCAAGGACATCAAGCAGGCACAGGCGGCGGCAGGACATACCACGGCGGCAATGACCTTGAAGCATTATGGAAAAGGCCGGCAAGAGCGCTCCAACACCGCCCTTCCCATCGCCGCGGCCTACGGGCTGACCCCTGACGGGAAAACTGATTTTGGAAACCCCTGAAAACGCCTGCGGCACAGGGCTTTTGAAGGGGTCAAAGGGCGAAAAAACTGACGGAAAAACTGACAACCCCCGCCCCGGAAGGATGGAGGTCAACAAAACGCAAGATGGAGCGCCCATTCCTGCGAACCCACCCCCAAACCACAAAAAAACCAGCCATTTCTGACTGGTTTCTGGAGCTGATGACCGGATTTGAACCGGTGACCTCATCCTTACCAAGGATGTAAGAAGAAACGCGACCGGGCGTATATTGCGGATCCATCCATGCAAGGGCAAGAAACCCAAATCGCCCCGGAGCCTCCGCGCGCGGTAGCTCCGGGGTTTTGATGTTGACATTGCAAATGAAATGCGAGATCTTCATTGATAAGCCCGCGAGGAAATTCATCGAAAAGCAGTTAGACCGCAAAGGCTGCGCCTGTATGCCGCGATAATACGCTTGCCCGAGGGCGCCGTGAAACCGTTCAAAGGGACGGACATGAAGCGCCTGCGCGTAGGCGATCACAGGATCATCTATGAGCAATACGAGGAAGCTTATCGGATCATCGTTATATCCGCCGACAACAGGGGAGACGTATATAAGGAGTACTGACGACAAGCCGCCGTGAAGCAAATGCCGTTATAAGAAGGTCTGCTGGAGAGCAGGGCCAGATCGCCGGCAAACCCCTGCATTCACACACAAACGCAGGGGTAAGATATATAAGAGTGTGGAGCAAAGAGGCCACCCGCCTCTTGATATTTTGCACCGCCGCTGTCAGAAAACATGGTTCCCGCATGTTCCGTATCCCAAGCATGCGCGCATAGCGCAGGCCGTGATTCTCCTTGGCCTCCGCGAAGGATCGTTCGATCGCCTCTTTCCGCCATCCATAGATCCGCTTGCCCCGATGCGTTTTCGCAAAGGCATCGACCCGCTCCAGCGCCTCCTGCCACTCATGCCGCTCCGCCACCTTTCGGTTCATGTTAGCGCCGAAACATTCTGTCCGCCTTGCGCATCCCTTGCAGGTCCTGCCATCGTAGCAGTATTGCCGGTATCCATCGCGCGACGTGATCTTTCAAGTTAGTATTTCATAACGAAAATGATTCGTCCGGACGCCCCGCTAGCGCTGCACGCGGGCAGAGCCGCCGGTCATCAGTTTTTCCACTTCTTCTCGCCGCGCCATCGAAGTATCGCCAGGTGTGGTCATCGCCAGCGCGCCGTGCGCGGCGCCGCAATCCACCGCCCGCTGCAAGTCGCCGCCGGTCATCAGGCCATAGATGAGGCCGGAGGCAAAGCTGTCGCCGCCGCCAACGCGGTCGTAAATCTCCAGCGCCGGATAATCACGGGCCTTGACCACGCCATCAGCGCACCACGCTATGGCCGACCAGTCGTTGACCGTGGCCGTCTTTACACCGCGCAGCGTGGTGGCGATCACGCTTAAACGCGGATAAGCCGCCGCCACCTCCTGCATCATCTGCCGGTAGCCTTCCGGATCCAGATGTTTCAGGCCGGTATCGCCGCCCGGCACCTCAAAGCCGAGGCAGGCGGTGAAATCCTCTTCGTTGCCGATCATCACGTCAATGTACGGCGCGATCTCCCGATTGACTTCGCGCGCCTTCTGCCGGCCGCCGATGTCGCGCCAGAGCGACGGGCGATAATTGAGGTCATAGGAGACGATCGTGCCGTATTTCTTGGCCGCTCTCACCGCTTCGATCGTCACCTCCGCCGTCGTTTCCGACAACGCGGCGAAGATGCCGCCGGTGTGGAACCAGCGCGCGCCCTGTCTACCAAAGAGTTCGTCCCAATCGACGTCACCCGGCTTCATCTGCGAAGCCGCGGTGTTGGCGCGGTCGGAGATGCCCAGCGCGCCGCGCAAGCCGAAGCCGCGCTCGGTAAAATTGAGGCCGTTGCGCGTCTTCCGACCGATGCCGTCAAACGGCGTCCACTGGATCCATTCGGCATCCACGCCGCCCTGAAGGATCATATCCTCGATCAGATAGCCGACGTCATTCTGCGCCAGCGCCGTGACCACGCCCGTACGCATGCCAAAGCAGCGCCGCAGCCCGCGCGCCACGTTGTATTCGCCGCCTCCCTCCCAGACGCGGAACGACCGTGCGCAGCGCACGCGCGTGTCCCCCGGATCGAGCCTAAGCATCACTTCCCCCAACGACACTTCGTCATAGCGACATTCGCTCTGCGACCTGATTTGCAACTTCACTGCGTTTCCCTCCTTTTACGTCCCGCACGGGAAGAAAATCCTCCTTTCCTTTTCCGGAGCGACGCTATTTTTGTAGATCCATGAAAAGTGAGTTGATCATTTCCTCGAAGTGATCATGCATGAGCTTCTCCGCGAGATCCGCGTCCCTCGCCAGCAGCGCGTCCATGATCTGGCGATGTACGTCGACATACGCCGCCGCGTGGGCGTAGGTGCTCAGCTTCAATGTTTTGTATTCGATATTGCGCTCCTCGTAAGCCAACAGTTTGACCGTCGCTTCCATAAAGCGGTTCTTGGAGGCGCGCACGATCAGTATGTGGAAATCCAGCCCCGCTCCGCCCGGATGCTTTTCCAGATCGACAGTCTTTTTGTGCTGCACCAGCGCCCAGTTGATCTCCTTGAGGTCTTTTTCGTCGGCGTTGATCGCCGCCATGCGGATCGCCTGACATTCGATCGTCCTTCTGGCTACCATCAGGTTGATCAGGTCGTTGATGTCGTTTTGCCGAATCTTCGAGGCTTCGACGATCCCCTGCCCCAGACTGTGCTCCATGACCTGCCGTTCCATATGGTGCATCTTCTGCACTCCAAGGTCGGTCAGCATGCGCCCCTTGTTCGACACCTGATAGGTATAGCCATGGCTATCCAGTATCTTCAGGCAGCGGCCAATCGTGGCTGTGCCCACCTTAAAGTTCAGCCTGTCCAGAATAATCTTGAACGTCATCGAACCCATGGGTTCCTGGTTGCTGGCCATAATTTTGATGAGCAGGTATTCCATCAGCTCAGACTGTATCGGAAAAATCGCCTTCAATTCCTCGACGCTTTTGATATCCAAGCCATCCGTCAAGACACTTTCCATAACGTAATGCTCCATTTCAGCGCAGACCTAGCGCGCTTCAAACGGATCCGGCCCATGCGCGGCCGTCGGCGCGAAATTTCTCGCATCCGCACGGCAGTGGATAGCCGGCCCCAACGCGCGGCGCAATTCCCATACCCCTCGTAATAATATAACATATTTTACATATATTTGCAACGCGATCCAATATGCGCTCTTTGCCCGGAGCCCTTCGCGCCACGCTTTCGCCTCAGCGCTCCCGCGGCTCAGCGCGCAGCGAACAGCACGTCGTGCGGAAGAATCGCGTGCGCCCCTCGCACGCCGTTGACGATCTGCGTCGCGCGCAGGTCAACGACCGCGCCGCAGAGATTGAGCGCTTCCTTAAAGGAACAGCCGTACAGCTGCCCCATCAGACGCGCCATGTTTCGCAACGCCTCGTAGCTGGCTGCGGTGAGATCCTCATCGAACCCGAAGGTGATCCAGCCGCACGGCGCGTTACAGACCAGCATGGAAAACGGCTCCTCCACCACTTCGAACGTCAGCCTGACTTCCCGCATCGGGCACTCGATGGCCGTGCAGCCCGATTCGCCGTCGCCCTGTCGCGCATGCCCGTCTCCAGTGGAAAACAGCGCGCCTTCGACAAGAACGGGCAAATAGAGCGTACTGCCGGCAACGAGTTCCTTGCAGTCCAGATTGCCGCCATGGACGCCCGGCAGATGGGTGCGCACGGGCGCGTCGCTGTCCGGCGTTACCGTCATCACGCCCATGAAGGGACGCATCGGCACGATGTGGCCGGCGTTGCTTCTGCATACGCGACGCTCGACGTCCAGATCCCAGAGCAGAAAATGCTCGCCGCCGGAAAGGCCCAGGCGCGCCATGTGATCCGGATCCCCATCCCCGACCCTGCTCCAGCCCCAGCTGTGCGGAACGATGCGTTCGACGCTGACCTTGAGCGTCGTCCCAGGCTTGGCCCCTTCGACATAGATCGGCCCGCAGAGTGCGTGACCCCGGTCCTCCGGCATCCGACGCTCGACAAACGTACGGCCGCTGCTTGACGCGGGCTGTGGCGGCTTCTCCCAACGCCAGTCCCCTTCCAACGTCTGAAACACGACTGTATCGCCGCTGCATATCTTCAATACCGGGGGAATTCGCTTATCCAGCGTGCCATGCAGCGTTTCGCGGCTGAGCTTCAGGTGAAAAGTCGCCATTTTTCATTCCTCTCCTTGTCAACGCTTCGGTTCTTCCAGCGTCAGGTGCGGATATTTGTCCACCCAGCGGAGGTAATGATCAAAACTCTTTTGCAGATCAAATTGAGGCACAAAACCCGTGTCCTCCCGCATCCGCGTCATGTCAAACATTCCGTTGTCCTTGACGGCGTGGAAACGCACCGTGCTGTTTTCAAAATTCCCCACAGTAAAATCAAAGCCGTTATAATGCCTTTTGAGCAGCTCGCACCACTGGCGGATCGACCAGCGATAGACGGAGCCGCAGTTGTATGCAAAGTGGCGGGGCGCAGCGGCCGTGAGGAGCGCGGCGACTGCAAGGCCGCAATCCTTGCCATATACCCAGCCCGTACACGCTTCCTTTGCCAGTATGACGCGCTCCCCGGTCAGCGCCGCCTTCACGCACTGATAGGGCACGCTGAGCGTATCGCGCACGCCGGTGCGGTATTCCCAAGCGCCGAACACATCCCCAAGGCGGAGGGCGACGATATCCATTCCGTGCAGCTCGCGATAGCGCCTTACAAGATTTTCTGTCGCAAACTTGCTGAGCTCATAAGTCGTATGAGGGTTCTTAGGCGCCGACTCATAGACGGGATCGCAGTTCTGCGAGGCGTCTCCATATACTGCGACGGAGCTGACGTACACAAAGCGCTTGACATTATGCTCCCGAGCCGCCTCCAGCGTAGTGATGGTGCCCAACACATTGACACGGATCACCGAGGCCATATCCTCCGTCTCGCGCGCAAGGCCGGGCGTGATGGCTGCCGCATGCACCACATAATCGATCTTTTCTTCGCGCAACACGTCCAGCAGACGCTGCTTGTCGCTCACATCGCCCTTCGCCCACCGCAGCTCTCCCGGCAGAGTGGACAACTCCTGGGCCGCTTCCTGCGGCATGGGTCTGCGGGAATAGACGACGACTTTATTGCCCGTTTCCAGCAGCGCTTCCGCAATGTTGATTCCTACAAATCCCGAACCGCCCGTCAACAATACCTTCATCTTCATTTCCTCCGACCGATTCAGTCCTCATCGACAACCGCAAAGGCGCGAATCGGGGAACCGCTGCCGCCTTTGAGCTTCAAAGGCACGCCGTAGAATTCGAATTCGCCCCTGCCCAGCAGTTGATCGAGATTCACCAGCCATTCGAAATGGCTCAACCCCAAATCCCTGCAAGCGCGGTGGCTGGGGAACAGCTTGGTGTCCATCACGTCCGTAGACGGGCCTTCGACGCCATGCATGATCGACCCGTGATCCTTCAGCCAGCGCACGACCTCCGGGGAAACCTCCGGATTCCTACGCAGCACCTCGTCGGTGGGGAAATATTTGTCATGTATACCATAATAAAATAAAACGATGTGCCCGTCAACCACGACGCCCGTCTTCTCCTGCGCGCGTTCCATGTCCTCAACCGTGATCTTGCCGCGCTCGGGCACATGGCTCATGTCAAAGCAGACCGCCTTGCCAAAGAACAGCTCCAGGGGCATCTTATCGACGGTCAATCCGGTGGGCGACATATGGTAAAACGCGTCTACATGCGTGCCGATGTGCTCGATGATCGCCAGGTAGTTCCATGCCGAGGTGAAGGGATCGTCCGGCGTGCCGGTGCCCGACGCCTTGGTGTCTTCATGCGTCACCAGCGGCACATAAACGCTGCTTTGAAAATCCTTCTGGCATACCATGTTGTTTTTGATCTCCAGTGTCAAGTCAATAACCTTTTTTGCCATACCTTTTCAGAGCCTTTCTTGCTATTATAGATTTTTTCATCGTGCGGGAGCCGCCGCCTTTCCGGCGGCTCCCGCGATTTTGATGCCGTGATTACTGCTCAATGACTTCTTCGGGGTTGAGCACATTCTGGATTTCCGGCTGATCGATGTTTTCCGCAGTAACATAGGTTACCGGAACCGAAATCTGTTTTTCTACCTCTTCGCCCTGAATGACTTTGATCGCGTTCTCCGTCGCAGTGTAGCCAATCAGGAACGGATTCTGGGCAACCGCGCCCGTAATGATGCCTTCGCGAATGGAATCATGCATGTCCGCATTGGGATCGAAAGCGATGAACGTCAGCGCGCCGCCTTCTTCCTCCACGCCAAGCAGCGCGCCCGCGGAAGAACCCTCGTTGCAGGAGAACACAGCTTTAAGATCCGGGTTCGCAATCAGAAGATCCTGGAGGATGTTGTGGGTCTTGAAGCGATCGCCGTCGCCATAGAACGGGCCAAGAATCTCATAGTTGGAGTTGCCATTCTCCGTAATCTTGTCGATAAAGCCCTGCGCGCGCCCGCCTTCCTGAACGGCGCCGGCCACGGCGGAAATCACAGCGATCTTGCCGCCCTCTTCGCCCAACAGTTCAATCATCTTTTCACCCGCGAACATGCCGCCCGCATGATCGTCGGTGCTGACAGTGGAATAGGGGAAATCCGCATTGAGCTTGCCATCCATGATGATCACCGGAATGCCGTATTCCTCCTGCGCGGACTGCAGGACGGGGATCATGCCGTCGGGATCGACAGGGCTGATGACGATAGCGGCTACGCCGCGCTGAATGAAGTCCTCAACCAGCTTGATCTGGCCTTCCAAGTCCGTATCCGAAGCAGTCCCCTGAAAGTCGATGGTGTAGCCGTAATCGAGCCCCGCCTGCTGCGTGCCAATGCGCACATACTGCCAGTAGTCGTACAAGAGGGACTTGGGGATTACGGCGATCACCTGTTCGTCGGTCTGTTCCTCCGCCTGCGCGACAGCCGCGAACGAGCACAGCGCCAGGCACACGATCAGCGTCAGAGCCAACAGTTTCTTCATTGTTCTCTTCTCCTCCCGATTCTTGTTCACTATTTTCACAAGCTCCGCGACCAGCCGCCCTTGGGCCCCAAGGCAGCCGGTCGGCGAGCGCATGAGCCGCTTTAGCGTCGCTTGCTGCGGATGGAGTCCAGATAGACCGCGCCGATGATGACGATGCCAATGGCGATCCGCTGGTAGTAGTAGTTGATGCTCAACATGTTCAGGCCGTTGCTGAGGATGCCCATGATGAGCGCGCCCAACACCGTTCCTACGATGCTTCCCTGACCGCCGGCCATGCTGGTGCCGCCGATCACAGTGGCTGCAATCGCGTCCGTTTCGTAATTCTCACCTGCGTTTGGCTGACCCGAAATCACGCGCGAGGCGTAGATGATGCCCGCGACCGCCGCAAACGCGCTGCAAAGCATGTACATGCACTGCTTGATCTTCACCACGTCCACGCCCGACAGGTAGGCCGTGTTCTCATTGCTGCCCACGGCGAATACATGACGGCCGAATTTCGACTTGTGCAGCGTGATATAGGCGATCACGGCAAAGAAGAGCATGAACAGCACCGGCAGAGGGATCACATCCGCCAGCTTCCCGCCGCCAAAGATGTGGAATTCGTCGGGCAGCTGGGTGATTGGCACACCGTTGCAGATGATATAGACGATACCTCGGGCGATGCTCTGCATGCCCAACGTGACGATGAAGGGCGCGATGGTCGTGCGCGAGATGATGAAGCCGTTGACCACGCCAAAGCACACGGCGATCAGCAGCGCCAGCACGATCGCCAGCGCCATGTGCATGCCTCCGGCCATAAAACTGGCCGCAGTGATGCTGGAAATGGCCATAACCGAACCGACAGACAGGTCGATTCCGCCGCCGGTGATGACGACCGTCATACCCAGCGCGACCGTGGCGGAGATTGAGCTTTGCAGAAGAATATTCAGCAAGTTCCTCTGCGAAAGGAAGTTGTTCGCCTGGATTGAGAAAAATGCCATTAGTATGATCAGTCCAAGCAAAATGCCGGATTTGTTCTGGATTGCCTTGAACGCTTTTTTGCTGCGGAGTTCTTTGAGCCTGCTGCCTTCCAAGTCCTGCGCCTCCTCACCTTGCCGAGTAACTGTAGATCATTTCCTGCGTCAGATTGTCTTCGTCAGTATCCATGTCTCCCACCAGCCTGCCCTTGTTCATGATCAGCACCCTGTGGCTCACGCCGATGATTTCTGGCAGTTCTGAGGAGATAAAGATCACGCACACGCCTTTGGCCACCAGTTGATGAATGAGATGGTAAATTTCAATTTTTGCGCCGATGTCAATGCCGCGCGTGGGTTCGTCCATGATGAGCACGTCCACATCCGCGCACAGCCACTTGGCCAGAACGACTTTCTGCTGGTTCCCACCGCTGAGGTATTTCACGGTTTGGTGCCTGTTCGTCGCGCGCACGTGCAGGCGTTCCATCTGTTCGTCGGTCGCGCGCGCGGCCGCGCGTTCGCGAACCAGCCCAATGCGGTCGATGAATTTATCGTAGCTGGAAAGGACAACATTGTCCTGGATATCCAGATTGAGCATCAGGCCGTCCTTTTTGCGATCTTCCGTGGCGTAGCCCAACCTGTTGCGAATGGATCTGCTGGGCGAGCGCCTTTTTAGTGACACGCCGTTGACGACGACTTCGCCGCTGTCCGCAGGCAGTTTCCCGAAAATCGCGTGGGCGAGTTCCGTTCTGCCCGAGCCCATCAGCCCCGCAATCGCCAGTATTTCGCCGCTGTACGCCGTAAAGCTGATATCGTGCAGCACACCCTTGATAGAAAGATTTTTGACCTCCAGCATCGGCTTGATGCGCTTGTGTTCCGGCTTGGGCGGGAAGTAAGCCGTTAGTTCACGGCCGACGATCTCCTTGGTCAGCTGTTCTTCCGTCGTTTCACACAACCGGTGCGAGGCGATGAACCTGCCGTCGCGCAGGACGGTCGTCCGATCCACGATCCTGCGGATGTCGCTCATGCGGTGCGACACCAGCACGATAGCCACACCCTGTTCTTTGAGCGAATTGATCACGCGGAAGAGTATCTCCGTCTCTTTTTCGGCGAGCGCCGCCGTCGGCTCGTCGAGGATCAGCAGCCGACAGTCATAAGAGAGGGATTTGGCGATCTCCACGAGCTGCTGTTCCGCAACGCTCAGACGCGAAACGCGCTCTTCCACGTCGATGTCGATTTCGAGCTTGCGCATGATCTCCCGTGCCTTGCGCGTGAGCAACTTTTCGTTGACGATGCCCAGCTTTTTCAGCGGCTCGCGCGCAATGAAGAGATTCTGCGCCACATTAAGCTCCGGCAGCAGGTTGAATTCCTGATGCACGATGCCAATGCTCTTTCCGTAGATGTCCGCAGGGCGGTGAATCGCCAGAGGCCGCCCCATATAGACGATCTCTCCCGCGTCCGCCTTCTCGACGCCGGTGATGATCTTGATGAGCGTCGATTTACCCGCGCCGTTCTCACCCATCAGGGCGAGCACTTCTCCCGCGCGGACATCCATGCACACATCGTCCAGCACCTTAACGCCCGAATAAGTCTTGGTGATGTTTTTTGCACTGAGGATGATCCTGTTCTGTTCAAGCTCCAATACGATCCCTCCCTTGAACGCGCCGATCAGAGCATGACGTCGCCGGAATTGGGGCCGAGCGTCTGACCTGTGTACAAGTCGCCGTCCGGCTCGCTGGCGAGGAAAATGGCTGAGGGAACGACCTCGTCGATCCTTCCAAAGCGCGGCAGCGCCAAGTCCGCTTTCTTTCGCACGCGCCATTCCTCGCTGACGCTGTCCATCATCTGCGTGTCGATCGGCCCTGGGGCGATACAGTTGCAGGTGATGCCGTACTTGCCCAGATCCCATGCCAGCGCCTTGGTCATACCGATGACGCCCGCTTTCGCCGCCGCGTAGTGGCAATGATCCGTGCCGCCTTTCTGCGCGATCTGCGAGGATATGTTGATGATGCGACCGCTGCGCTGCTGAATCATGTAGGGCACAAAGTACTTGCAGGTCAAAAACTGGCTGCGCAGGTTCACCGCCATCATACGATCCCAGTCCGCCGACGTCATTTGCGTAATGGGCATCGGGTCTGTGATGCCCGCGTTGTTGAGCAATATGTCGACGCGACCGAATTCACGCATCGTATTCTCCGCCAATTGCTTTACGACGTTCTCCTCTGAGATATCTCCCGGCGTCACCACGACGCGCACGCCGCAGGCCTCCAGTTCCCGCACAAAGCCGGCGACGCGCTCCGCATCTTCACCATAGATGTTGAGCGACAAATTGCAGCCTTCTTTTGCGAAGCCTTCAGGGAATCCTCTGCTCATGCCTCTTCCAGATCCTGCGCCTGTAATCACCGCCACTTTGCCTTTTAGTTTCATCGTTTCGCCTCCGGTTTCTCCCGCTTTGATGATCTGTCATGCATCATTTACACGAATCATCATTGATGAGCTTGATAGAATAATAGCATATATATTTTCTCTTGTCAATATATATTTTGACCAAATAATCATTTATTCAGAATACAAATTATATTATATGTCCTATTTTTTACAATTATCTATACAGTATATGGATTTACCACTCTTCTATAATGAGTTGTATAGTGGTGTGAACGCCTTCTATCTCTTCCACAAAGGTGATGACGAATAAAAAAGACGCGGAAGTAAAGCTTGCTCTAGCGTTGGGGGATCTCAATGCTGCGGACGCGCCCCGCCATTCAGCGAGACGGCGTTCCTCCCGCTGAGAAAATGTCATCGCAATGCCGCCGTCGCCGAGCGCCTCCTCCATGCCGACAAGGGCGTCTGTTCTACCACGGCGTGTATACTTCCACAAATTGGAACCGTAGAAAACAACGATCTGCTCGCCCTGATAGAGCGCGATATCGCTGGAGCGCGCGGCGGTCTGTCTGCCTTCGGCGGGCAGAACCGCTTCCAAGGCGCCGACCTTTTCAAAGCCGCCGTAATCGCGCGTTTCGACGGTCAGCGGCGTTGCCTGCGCGTCCGCCGCAGCGTTTTCTTCCAGCTTCACAGCAAAATTCCCGTCGCCGATCTGCACGTTTATTTTCATCGCCGCCCCTTCGTTTCCTCTACCCGCCGTGCGCGGCGCTTTCCTCAGACTGACGTCCGCCGATGCACCATTGGACGGCAACGCCGCGAGCAAAAGACCGATCAGCGTATAAAGACACCTGCCGCGCACGCTTTTCTTCCTTTCGATTTTTTGAAGTGCCGGGAAGTCCGGCCCTCTCCCCGTCTTCCATGCGCAGATCGCCTTCGAGGGCTGGCCGCGAGCGCATACCGTGTCGTTCGCGCCCTCAATATCGCGATGCCTGCGCCTACGGCCGGCATGCTGCCGCGCAACGGATCTTTGACGCCCGCCGCTGGAGAGGTGATAGTTGCGTCCACTTCGGAGCGCTCGAATGTCAGTCAGGTCGGCGTCGATCATTCCGCAGTTGATGAGTTTCAGGCCCTTGCAGTAGCACAGCGGCTGCGTGCCGATGATTTTGCAGTTCCAAACGTCACGTTTTATCGGTGAAATCGCTGGCTCCCACAAAAGCGTCTAAGGGTGTCGGCATAGTTGGCGCGCGTCCGCGGCCGCGCCCTTGACCTGCACGTCTTCCCAGGCGAGGATGGCGGTGAGATAGAGGTGAAAACCCGGTTCGACAAAGCAGGCTCCCATGTCCTCAGTGAACGACATGCGGCCAGGAGCGTTTCCCTCTTCCAACTGGTACAGTACGCGGGTCAAAATGGCATCGATTTTGACAGTGAAATCCTGCCGGGGCGCTTTCGCACGACCGTGCTGACGGACTTATACGACGCGACCAAGGACATCAAGCAGGCACAGGCGGCGGCAGGACATACCACGGCGGCAATGACCTTGAAGCATTATGTAAAAGGCCGGCAAGAGCGCTCAAACACCGCCCTGCCCATCGCCGCGGCCTACGGGCTGAACCCTGACGGGAAAACTGATTTTGGAGAACTCTGAAATCGCCTGCGGCACAGGGCTTTTGAAGGGATCAAAGGGCGAAAAAACTGACGGAAAAACTGACAACCCCCGCCCCGGAAGGATGGAGGTCGACAAAAACGCAGGATGGAGCGCCCATTCTTGCGAAACCCACCCCCAAACCACAAAAAAACCAGCCATTTCTGACTGGTTTCTGGAGCTGATGACCGGATTTGAACCGGTGACCTCATCCTTACCAAGGATGCGCTCTACCGACTGAGCTACATCAGCATGCTTTGCGGCACGAGAG